>NZ_DCLI01000085.1:0-170387 GCF_002320975.1 Clostridium sp. UBA1652 | reverse complement strand
TATTAGAATATATATAATAGATAACTTTTTAAATTTGACAGCAAATCAACTGGAAATATATGCTACAATTGTTTTATAAGAGTATTAATAAAGGAGTTCTAATTTATTATGAAAAAGATACTTTTTTTAATAATATCTATAACATGTCTACTTATGCTTTCTGGTTGCAGAAATATTAATAGTGTTGTTTTGAGAGGTTTCTACCAAAGCGAAAGAACTTCTGATGGATACATTGTCCAGATTTCAATATACTCTGATGAAAAAAGTTTTGTAGAATATATTGATAACAGAGAGGTTAACAGAGGGACTTTTGATATTTTAGATGGCAAAAAATATAGCTTAGTTGGAGACAAACAAACTATTGAAATAAACTTAGATAAAAATAATTCTTTTGAAATTACTATAAAAAAAGTTAATGATGGAAATCCTATTCTACTAAAGAACATGAGTGATACTACAACTCGTTTCTCTACACCTTTTGATGATATTGATAAATATAAAAATTTAATAAAAGAATAACTTTAAAAGTTGAACATAAAAAACCTTAGTTTTAGAATTGATAGGCTTTGATAATGGACATGTAAAAGAATCAGTTGAAAATGGAAAAAAGCCTATATATGTATTTAAAAAAAGTATTGATTTTGAATAATAGAATTTTGGGAGGTTTATAAAAATGAAAAAATTTATTTTAAGTACTCTTTCTCTAATCTTAATTTCTCTTTTAATAAGTTGCAATAATAAATCTTTAACTATACAAAAATCTATTGATGCCTTCTTTAACAAAAACTCTTCCAATGAAAAAGTAGATATTTTACTTATAAAAGAAATTGGTAATGAGAAACTTATTTTAGCTCATAAACTTGAAAAAGATGGAGAGCAATCCACTAATCTTTTTTTACTCAATGAAAATAATGAGATTTTAAGTTGGACTAGTGGCCAAATGCCAATTAGTCAATGTTTTACTGTAAATACTTTAATTTATAATGACAAAAGAATTATTTTTGGCAGTTTTAATGATAGTAAGTACATTCCTTCCGAAGATAAAAAGATAGGTGTGAATATTTCTAAAATAGATATCATTCTTACAGCCAACAAAAATATTTGTGAAGATGTCTCTTTAGATAAAGGGTACCTTTTAGTAATTGATGATTCATCTGATATTCAGGAAGTTACCATTTTAAATAATAACAATGAAATTCAAAGCACACTTAGCGATATCGATAATATAATAAATCAAACTGATTTTATTATATATAAAAAATAGTTTGTTTTATATACTATATTCTAAAATTACTATGTAAATTTAGTTTATATGCTATTTGAAATAAGGACTAACTAAGGTAATAAGCTTTAATTTCTCTATTCTTTAAAAGCGAAAAGAACAACATTTGCAAATTATTATACTATAAATCTATTTAATACTACTTTCTATATTTTTGTATAAATATATGCAAAAATACAGAAAAACTTAATAAAAGCAATACTATACCAGTTAACTGTATGGATGTAAATAAATTAGAAGTATCTCCTGATTTTCCTATTACTATTAATGCTGTAGAAAAAATAGATCCTTCTATTAATAATAAAAGCTTATCTTTAAGTTCTACATTCTTTAATAAAATGGATAGTAAAGTTCCAACCAAAAATATAATGGCTATTAAACTTACTATTATCAATAAAGTCATATTAAATTCTCCTCTCTTTAATAATTTCTATTATACCATTATTATTCTCATATTGTTTGACATATTCTAGTTTTTTATGTATAATAAGTTATGTAAGATATATCCAAATAAACAAATAAGGAGGATTATTCTATGAAGAAAATATCTAATTTACTTGATTATTTAGAGACATCTAATGTAAAAGCATTTGCAACTACTCCCGAAGCTTTAGCTATATATGAAAAGGTTAGAAGCAATGCACTTAATGTTACTATTAGTGAGGCATTTGTTAAATACGACAACAATGATGGAACTATAGTAACATATGACGAATCTAATCTTACCAATATTCCAGAAGAGTTTACTTCAAAAAATATATCTATTTTATCTAATGCTTCAAGTGATTCAGGGAATAGATATTCTTGGATTAAATTGACGGTAGAAGCTTATGATTTTGGAAATAACAGTTACATGTTTTGTGGATTTTTCAAATGGTTAACTAAACCTTTCTTTTCTGGAAATGATGTTATTACTCTTGGTCATGATGCAAGTATCTCATTTGATACAGATAGTGCTTTCGGATATTACCAATGTGAATATATGACCTCTCCTACTAGTGGAACTATAACTAGTAACAGAAGTTTTAATTTTAGTTTAGATAAGAAGAATACTACTGCATCTACTACTGGAGTTGGTGCTAAGTTCCCTCTTCAAAAAACACCTGATGCATATCCCGCAGTTCATAGTGGAGCTTTATACTGTAATGGTTGGATAAACAATAATGAAGGTGGAAATATACAAGTATCATATGGTCATAGTCAATTAAGTTTTGATTTTTCACTTGAAGGTGCCGTAACATGGCTTCCAAGTGGAGGAATTAAATTTAATGTTACTGGATATCAAGATGTTGCAACTCATGGAACAGCGGTAAGAAGATAATATAATAGAACAAATTTTAAATTAGCTTATATTTTACAGAGAATCAGCAATGTTGATTCTCTGTTTATTTTAATAAAAATTTCTGCATATTTGTGACTTTTTTAAACTTTTGATATTTTAATTAATAAATTATGATAATATAGTATCATTTAAGCAAACTTACAGTATCTTCTATTTCTCTATACAAATAGAAGTCACCATAAACTCAATTTGTGATGACTTCCTAACTTTTCTTATAAACTTAAAAACTTTTCAAATCTTTCTCTAACCTTTTCTTCACCAATTATTTGCATTATTGTGTAAAGATCTGGTGTATTAGTTCTATGAGCTAAAGCTATTCTAACTGCTCCTGCAACATCAGAAATCATACCTTTATATTGATCAGGATTTGCTTTAAATTCTTTTCTGTTAGCGCAGTAACCAAGGTTTGCTCCTATTACTTTTAAATCTTCAAACCAAGCTTCTTGGCTTCCAGCATTGAAGTTAAATTCATTTTTATAAACTTCAATTATTGCCTTAGCTGCTTCTATTGTAAGACCTTTTGGAAGTTCTACTTGTTCCAAAGTTTCTTTGTAGAACAATTCATCAAAGAAATAGAAAATCTTTTCTTTAACTTCATCCCATTTAGCAAAGTCTTTTCTTGGTTTTGGACCTTCTTTATCTATGTTGAAGATTTCTTTTGACATCTCTTCATTTTCTGTAACTAATTTATACATTTCTTCATCAAATTCTTTAGCCCAAGCTATGTAGTTATCATAAACATCTGAAGCCTTCATTAAAGCTATACGATCTTTAGCAACATCATTTAACTTAACTAAATCAAATAAAGCTCCGCTTTTACCCATTTTTTCTAAGTGAATTTCAAACTCATGATAATCTGTTGCAGGATTTTCTGCTCTCCACTCTTCAAAAGTTGAATTAACTATGTTTAATAGATATTCAATTACTGTTACTGTAGGATACCCCACTTCTTTGTAGTAAGATACAGCAGCCTCTGCATCTTTTCTCTTTGAAAGCTTTCTCTTAGATCCCCCATCTTGCTTCATTATTGTTGGAATATGAGCATATCTTGGAGCTTCAAAACCTAAAACTTCGAATAATTGAACATGTATAGGAAGTGATGATAACCACTCTTCTCCTCTTATTACATCTGTAGTTCTCATTAGATAGTCATCTACAGCATGAGCAAAATGATAAGTTGGAAGTCCATCTCCTTTTATAAGAACTATGTCTTGATTATTTTCTGGGAAAGATATATCTCCCTTTATTAAATCATGAAACTCAACTCTTTTTTCTGGATTTCCTGGGGACTTTAATCTTATAATATACTGCTCTCCATTTTCAATTCTCTTTAGGGCTTCTTCTTCAGTTATATCTCTAAACTTAGCATATTCTCCATAATATCCTGGAGTTATTTTGTTTGCTACTTGTTTTTCTCTAAGTTCAGCTAATTCTTCTGGAGTTGCGAAACATGGATAAGCTAATCCTTTTATAAGTAAATCTTTTGCAAAAGTATTATATATATCAGCTCTTTGACTTTGTCTATAAGGACCGTATTCTCCTTTAAAAGTTTCTTGTCCAGTCATTCCTTCATTAAAGTCCATCCCAAAATCCTGCATAGTTTTTATAGTGTCTTCTATAGCACCTTGTACTTCTCTTTTTTGGTCAGTATCCTCTATTCTTAAATAGAAAACTCCTTCTGTTTGACTTGCTAATCTTTCATTAATTAGTGCAGCATAAACTCCACCTATATGTTGAAATCCTGTTGGACTTGGTGCATATCTTGTAACCTTTGCACCTTCTTTTAAATTTCTGTTTGGGTATTTATTAGTATAATATTCTCTTGAATTTTTAACCGCTGGGAATATTATCTCTGCTAATTTTTCAAAACTCATTACTACATCTCCTTTGAATATAAATATAATTACACACCTATGCCCTGTAGAAGCGTTCCTTAGCTTCATTAAAGTCTTTTAAAGAAAGATTAGAACAACATCTACAGTATAAACGTGCATAAAAAATAAAAGCCTCCCATCCTAAAACTACTTAGGACGAAAGACTAATTCCGCGTTACCACCTAAATTGATTAATTTCTTAATCCACTTAATTTATCTTTAAGGGAATAACCCCATAAATATACTACGCCAAAAGGCTTTCTATTCACTGCTCCAAAGCTTCCTTCAATGGTTTTAAATGCTGGGCTTTCACCTTCCCCAAGCTCTCTAAGATTTAAAATATCATCTACTCTTCTTTATCATTGCATTTTCTTTAATTATTTACAAAATACAAATCAATTATACATGGGTAGCAGGTGGATGTAAAGTTTTTTCTAAGCTTAGCTATTTCTTTTAATACGCTTTAGGTTATATATATTAGATGCACCTGTAGTTATCCCTGCTATGCAAGCACCTAATCCATAAACAGTTCCTGTAGCTACCCCTATAATTCCAACACTTAATAAAATGCCACCTATTCCAAGGCCTACAACTGATCCAGCTTTAGCTATTTTCTTGTTTGGAAAAGTTCCATTACCAGCTTTTTTAGAAATTTCATAGTATTTTTTAGTATGTTCCTTTACATCAAATTTTTTCAAAACACAACCTCCTATTCAAAAATATCATCTATTAAATTATCAATCATAAACGCAAATACTTTTTTGCCATCACACAACATATTGTCCCTTTGAGATACTGTAGATAACATTGCAAACAAAAGAGAAATGGCTAAGTCTTCCTCAACCTTTAAAGAAAGAAATGGTTTGTTAATCATGAATTTGGCACCAATATGGCTTCTATCTTCCATCTCACTTCTTTGCTCAGTATTAAGTTTATTATAAAAGCTTAAAAAATCAGGATTATTTACATCATACATGAAACTACTTTGACTATATTCAAGATATATTTCTTTCAATGCATCAGCAACTCCATATTTATTTTTCTTTTGAGAAATTTTTTCTTCTACAGTAGCATAAAGTTTTTCTAATGTATTTTTTAACACCTCATAAAATAATGCTTCTTTGCAATCAAAAAAACTATAAAATGAGCCCTTTGAAATACCAATGTTTTGACAAAGAATATCTACGCTAGTTTTCTTATATCCATACTTTTGCCAATTTATTTTGCACTCTCCTATTAGCTTTTCATTGATAATCTTCTTTTCATCTCCAGTAAATCCTTTTGGCATAACAAATTGCCTCCTTATGATATATGACTAAATATTTTTATATAGTCATATATTATCCCTTTAATAGCTTATTGTCAATAAATAAAAAAATAGCCTGTAGATCTCATTTGAGAAATACAAGCTATAATAACCTTTTATTGAATTATATTTCAGTAATCTTTATACTTTTCATTTTTATCTTTTTCTATCTTCTTTTCCTTAATTCTAGATGCTATAGCCCAGATAAGCATTCCTATAGATCCAAGTATAACTCCAGCCCATAATAAGATAAACAAAGCTCCTATAAAAAAGGCAATATCCATATATTCACCCCTATTTTATAACTACAGCTGTTCCATAAGCCACCATCTCAGCGGCACCTTGTACAATTGAAGAAGATGCTAATCTCATTCCTATAATAGCATTAGCTCCCATAGCTTCAGCTTCATCAACCATTCTACCAACAGCTATTTGCCTAGCTTCATCCAACATTTCAGTGTAACCTTTCATTTCTCCACCAACTAAATTTTTGAAGCCAGCCCCGATATCTTTACCTATGTTTTTACATCTTACTGTACTTCCTTTTACATATCCCATTATTTCTTCTATCTCTTTTCCTGGAACATTTTCTATTGTTAGTATTAACATTCTTTTACCTCCTAGCACTTATATTATTCGTTATATAGTATTCCATCTTTTCTTTAATATCTATATATAAATTAATACGCAACTGGAGCAAGAAGTATTCTTCCTGAGCCTCTATATACATTAACTAAACCTTCACCAGAAACAGCTGAACCTATTAAACTCTTACCTGATTTTTCAACTCTAAGCTCTAAGGTATCTGACCAAGCTACTGCATAGTTACCATCAATTTTAACTTCATCTTTCTCAACTATAAGCTCTACTAGCTCATCTCTTGGAACAGGACTTTCTAAAACTGCAACACCTTTTCCTTTAAGACATAAATTAAACAGACCTTCCTTTGCTAATAAAGCTGACGATATATTAGTTCTAGCTACTACTTTTTGTTGAACAGTAGATTCACAAGCTAAAAATAATCCATCATCTAAAACCATGCCTCCCCAGTCTTCTACATTTTCTAAAAGAATATGTTTATAAGTAGGCTCCAGCATCAATAATCCATTTCCTTGATACTTAGGCTTAATTGCTGATTCTTTTGTAACTTTTGAAGATAAAGCTTTTCCAAACAAATCACCAAGTCCTTTTACATCAGCACCCATAGTAACATTTCCAGCTGTCCATTGCATTGCCCCTGCACTTATAACATAAGCATTCCCTTTAAGTTCAATAAGAACTTGTCTCCTTCTTATATTCATTTGTGATGCATAATAAGAATTAATAGCAGTTTGAAAATTTACACTTAAGTCCTTTCTATATTCAAGAACTTTTATGTCTCCTTTCGATTCTACAATTTCAATATTATCGTTTTCATAAAGATTTTTGTAAGTTACCATATTCTCATTCCTCCTTTATTTCCCATCATATCAATTATATAGCTTGATTAAGGTTTTTACTACTAAATTTCTCACATTAACATAAACTTGACATATGCTTAATATCTAATCTATATTTAGTACATAGATAGACAAATTTCTTCACATACTAACAATTATGTGAGAAGTCTAAATTTTTACTTTTTGAGGTGTTGTTTATGGAAAATGTTTTTGATTATGAAGATATACAGCTGATACCAAATAAATGTATAGTTAACAGTCGTTCAGAATGTGACACTACTATAACTCTTGGTGGACATACCTTTAAACTTCCTGTTGTTCCAGCAAATATGCAAACTATTATAGATGAAAAGATAGCTACTTATTTAGCTGAAAACGGCTATTTTTATATTATGCATCGTTTTAATCCTGAAAAAAGAATTGATTTTATTAAGGAAATGCAAGGTCGTAATTTAATTGCTTCTATAAGTGTTGGAGTTAAAAGTGAAGAGTATAAATTTATTGAAAAATTAGCAGATGAAAAACTTTGCCCTGAATTTATAACAATTGATATAGCTCATGGTCATTCAAATGCAGTAATAGATATGATCAAACACATAAAAGCTCTTCTACCTAAAAGTTTTGTAATTGCAGGAAATGTAGGAACTCCTGAAGCAGTAAGAGAACTTGAAAATGCTGGAGCTGATGCAACTAAGGTTGGAATAGGTCCAGGTAAAGTATGTATAACTAAAATAAAAACAGGTTTTGGTACTGGTGGATGGCAATTAGCTGCTCTTCGTTGGTGTTCAAAAGCTGCAAGTAAACCAATTATAGCTGATGGCGGTATTCGTACTCATGGTGATATAGCTAAATCAATTAGATTTGGAGCAGCTATGGTTATGATAGGTTCATTATTTGCAGGTCATGAAGAATCACCTGGAGTAACTATGGAGAGAGACGGAAAGTTATATAAAGAATACTTTGGTTCAGCATCAGAATTCCAAAAAGGTGAAAAGAAAAACGTTGAAGGTAAAAAAATGTTTGTTGAATATAAAGGTTCATTAAAAGATACTCTAATAGAAATGCAACAAGATCTTCAATCTTCTATATCTTATGCAGGTGGAAATAAACTTGATGCTATAAGAAATGTTGATTATGTTGTAGTTAAGAACTCTATTTTTAATGGGGATAGGGTTTACTAAGACAGTTTATAATTAATAGATTAAATATTAGAAGTAATTTTTTTACTCCAACTATGATGATTAGGTGTTTATCGTAGTTGGAGCATTTTTTTACAAAAATAAAAAATAATATATTATATGAAATATGCTGTAGTTATAAGTTCCTGAGGAATATATATATCTATATATTTTGCTATATATCTATATAACTATATATAGTGTTTATGCGGCTTCAGGGCACTTTTGTGATTAGGATTTTAATATTAAGTTCTACTTAAAAATAATATATTTCTTTTAACTTTTATTTTTTTCTATTTTCCATATATTTTTCTACATCATTTAAATCAAGTTCCCCCTTGTGGACTTTATTAACTACCTCATTCTCTTCTGTATACCAAAGTATTTTTCCTGTTTCTACTTCCATTTTTAATATAGCTCCTCTTGGAGTAACAGTCTTTACTTCAACACCATCCTTATGTGATATTGTAACTTTATCTTGTAATATATACTCTGATTTTCCATCATAAGATTTAATATTTTTTTCAAGTCCTTTTATGAATCCTTTAATAGACTCTTCTGAGGCATACGTTACATAATGTATTAAAGGACGTTCTCCATTGATATTTACATATGATTCTACTAGCTCTTCTTGATTTTCTATATTTGTTATCTGACTATTAGAAGTTTCATCATTAGTAACCGCTAATACTTTATTTGTATTTAATGTAAATAAGGTTCCTCCAATAACAGTTAGCGTTACTACTCCTGCCACTATTCCCTTTTTCTTAGATCTTAAATTTAACATATTCTCTACCCTCCTTTTTGTTATATTTACTTTTTTATTAGTTAACTGTGATGACATTATAGAAAGCTTTAAAGTATTTTTATATCTAGCAGATTTCACTAAAAGCATTGCATATTCTTTAATATCTTCTGTTTTAGAGTCATGAATAACTTTCTCATCACAGGATAACTCACATTGTTCGTTAAAGAATTTTCTAAACAAATATATTAATGGATTGAACCAATAAATTGCTGTTCCTAATATCATAAGAAGTTTTGTAATATTATCTTTTCTTTTAAAATGAATTAACTCATGTCTAAATATTAAGCTTAACTCTTTATTTGAAAAGTCTTGCTTAGGTAATATTATGGTAGCCCTAAATAGTCCTATTAAAGCTGGCGATGAAAGTCCATTTACTACTTCAACCTTTATATCTTTAGTTATACTTAAAGCTTTTCTTTCCTCATTTAAAATTCCCTCAATTCTCTTGTCTGTTACACTTGCCATATTGTTTTTAATTTTTGAATAAAATCTCCCTTGAAAATAAGCATAGTAGGATAAAACTGCTATTAACCCTATAACCCAAATCCACATTCCAATATAAGTGTAATCAACTAGACTTATGTTGTTTGCAGGCACTTCAGTGAAGTTATATATAACTTTATGGTAAGTGGTGTATCTTTCTTTTGCAAAATCAGCTATATTGACTTTAAGCTTAATGCTTACTACTAAAAGCATTCTTATGATAACTATAAGCGCTAAAAAATAGTTAAATCTATGACTGTATCTGACTAAGAACTTATCCTTCGTAAACATGATTGCAGCTATTAATATACTTACTAACAAGCTTGTTCTTAAAACTTCTAAAAAAACCTCTCTCATATCCATTACCTATTCTTTATCCATTTTTCAAGTTCATCTAAATCTTCATTAGTAATTTCATCACTCTCTTCTAAAGTTGATATAATACTTTTTAAGGACTTTCCATGTAGATAACTAAAGAAATCTTTAGTTTCAAATTTTAAATAATCATTCTCCTCTACTATTGGGCTGTAATAGACTTGTTTTCCTATTTTCTCAGTTATAAGAAATTCTTTTTCCACAAGTCTTGATAGAGTTTTTGATGTGGTACTAAGCTTCCATTCTAAAGCTTCTTCCATATGTATAGCTACATCTTTTGTAGATACCTGATCTTTTTTGCTCCAAATAAACTTCATTATCTGAAGCTCTGTTCTAGGCAGTTTCTTCATTTTATAATCATCCTTTCTTCCATTATTAACCTAAATAAATCATATACGACAATTGTCGTAGTGTCAATATAAATTTAGTATATTTTTACTGTAGAAGTATTTCTTAGCTCTATTAAATCTTTTATCTTTTAAATTCTTTATATGCATTTTGGTTTTAACTATATAAAAATTAGGTTATAATTAACTAATAGAGGTTTAAAATAAACACTTGGAGGTGGTATATCTGCTTGAACAAATAAACTTAAACAAAGAACTTTTAGAAGAAATAATTGATATATGTAAAAGACATGCCGAAATTGAAAAAGTAGTTTTATTTGGCTCTAGAGCAAGAGGAGATAATTCACCTAAAAGCGATATTGATTTGGCAATATATGCCAATTCTAACTTTTCAGATTTCATTGAAGATATGGAGAATAATACTAGAACTCTATTAGAATTTGATTTTTCAAATATGCGTACAGTAAAGGATGAATTTTTTATTGAGCAAGTTAACAAAGAAGGGATTATTATATATGAGAAGTGTTGATTTTAAATTTATGAATTTAAAAAATGCCTATTCTAGGTTAAAAGAAGTAAGTGATATTTATGATGGGAAAAATGATATTATAAGAGATAGTTTAATACAAAGATTTGAATTCACCTATGAACTTACTCATAAAACCCTAAAAGAATTCATGAAATACTTAGGTGTAACGTTAGAAAACTCATTTCCTCGTACTATATTTAAAAAGGCTTTCGTAAACAACTTGATTTCTGATGATAAAGTTTGGATTAACTTATTGGAAGATAGGAATTTAACTTCTCATATTTATAACGAAAACATGGCTGATGAAATCGCAGATAGAATAGTTACTAAATATGTATCCGCTATTGAAGAATTGGTAGAAAACTTAGGAAATTTATTATAGTACTTAAAGTGAAGGAATCTCAGATTTATTGAGTTTAACCTTCACTTTTAACTTTCAATAATTAATTATTAATATCCAGCTATAAAATCCTATACTTCTGCCCCTTACTTCTTATATTCTCTGGTATCGTATAAGTTATAAGCTTCTTTTCTAACAACTTACATAGTGATCTTTTTATATTTCCTGGTACATTTTCATATCCTAGATATTCTGATATTTCTTTTTTTGATAAAGGCCCATCAGCTAAAAGTTCTAATATCTGGTCTTCAACTTTTCCTATGAAAACATCTTTTTGTTGTTTTTCATCAATGTATAAGTCTTGATATTCATCATCAAAATAACAAGTGTTTTCATATAATTTGACTATGAAATATGCCCTGCTATCATCAGTTTCAAATATAGGCTCTGGTGAATTGTTATCTTTCATAGCTTTTATCATTCTGGCTAATCCAACAGCATTTCCATTTGCAAGTCCCAAACTTTCTAAATACTCACCTATTCTTCTATTTCTATAAATTCTAGCTGTAACTTCACCCTTATCTATATCTCCCTTTGCTATAAACTTATCTGGACCAGGATAACTTACAACTACAATCTTTTCCTTATCTATTCTCACTTCTATGGGGGTATTTTGTGCGTAATCTCTATGGTAAAAAGCATTTACTATAGCTTCTTTTATAGCCTTTAATGGATAGTTAAAAAATATCTCACCATCTATATTTTTTGATTTAATAATGGCGTTCTCTATATAGCTCAAAACTGCTTTTATTTGCTCATGAATAGGCCCATGAAACTTCTTTTCTATAAAACCATCACAAGTTGTTCCAAGAAAATGAACCAATTCAAGTTGACAACCTGGAATGAATTTTTCTGGACTATCAGAAAAAATCAAAAGACCTATATTCTTAGGTCTTAGTTCATCATCAATCATATCTAATTTTTTTAACAGCTCTTCTTTTGAAAGTTTTGATATCTCTTCATATAGTTCATTTCCTGTATCATAAAGATATTCTTTGATTAAAGACAGTCTCATATCTTCATAATTTGCATTTAAGTTTACTTCATCATCAAAGGGATTATCATATTTTTGACTTAATGTTTCTGATGAAGTCGTTATACTTTCTTTTTGATTATCTATAGCTTTCTTTCCATTCTCTGTAATACGAAAGATTTCAATGTCACCTTTTGTGGATTTTATAGGATTATTTTCATTTACTACAAGTGATTGAATTTCTATATTATCTTTTGAGCTTTCCAACCTTTTCGTATTTTTATCCATTTTAATTTGTACTAGATCTTTTATATTAAACTCTTTTATAATTCTTCCATCAGGTACAACATCACCATATAAAAAATCAGCTAAAGCCTCGTATTCATCTCCTTCCTGACTATCAAGATTTATATTTGCTGATTTCTTAACTTCCTTGTCTTTTTTATTTTTCTTAGTTTTCTTCTTATTGATTTCATTATCATAGTAGCTACATATAGCATCATTTAATACACTGCTCATACCAATATCAGGCTCTTTATGAACCTTTATTATTTCTAATATTTTATGTGTTGTTTCTTCACTGAGATTTACATCAACTAAAAACATGTCTTCTAACTCATCATTTTCACTAGCCTTCATTGCAGCCTCAAGGCTTTCATATTTCTTCATATATATCAGCTCCCTATTTAAAAGTTCCATGTATTATATGAAAAAACTCTAGAAATGAATCCACCTTATTAGACATTAACCCCTTTAGATAACTTCATTATTTCTTCTTTTCTTTTTGGATCAATAATATCTAGATATTGATGTAGCTTTTCATGCCACTCTTTTTCACTTTCCGTACCATAATCATATTCATCATACTCATTAGATATTTCTTTTAAAAGTAAAGCTATTTCAAAATCATCTAATACCTTGAATAATTCTATAAACTCGTCTTCAAAAATACAATCAGCACCTAATACATCAACTAAATCATTTAGGCTATGAAATTCTTCTCTGATTATCTCTATTTTTTCTTTCACATCTTCACAATCTCTGATTTCTTCTGTTATTTCTTTGAATATACTGTTATCTAGGCTTTCCCCATCTTCATATTCAATGATATCTTCAGATGATTTATCTAAGCTAAGGAATATCATTTCTAACCTATCATTCTCCAGACTGATTTTTATATGTGGTATGAGTTTTTCTACAACTATTTTTATATATTCAATCATGTTTTGATTTTTAATAGATAAACTCTTGATTATCTTTTCTGTTCCATCATAAATACTTTTATTAAAATCATCAGATGTTTCTAATTTATCCTTTAGATATATTCTATCACCTTCGCTGATATCTAATTTTGTTATTTCTTTTCCAGCTAATGAACACCCGAGTGAATTCGTGAGTACAAGGGTGAAGATATTAATAAGCAGATGATGTGATTGAACATTAAAGCCTTTTAGTAAGGCTTCTATGTCTTCTTGTTTAAAATAAGAACAAAACTTATTTTCCATATCAATTTTCTTTAAGTAATCTTCTATATATTCAACTCCAACAAGTTTCATTTCATCATATCCAAGAGGGTAATCTATAGATCCTTGAGTTTCATGGGCCCCAAACCTAACATCATACTCCTTAAAAAACAAGGGAATTCCATACTCCAAAGTATCTACATAGGCATAATTTATAGTTTCAAGTCTTGTTTCATGTACCTGTTTTAATAGATTTTCACATTCTTTTACTTTTTCTTTGATTATTTCTTCTCCATCCTTAAATAATTTCTTGATTTTAAGCTGTTTCATGGCTCTTAGCTTAGCATTAACATGTGCCTCTTTTTTTAGTGATAGGCCTATTGTGTAATAAATAGATAACATGATTTTATCTGCAACCTCAACTCTTACTGATGAACTTTCATTTCTAGTGTAATAACCTAGAGTTTCAGTTAAAATGTTTAAAATCAGGAGTTGGATATTCTCTACCTCTTCTATGGTTAAAAATCTGTTTAAGTGCAAAACTTGTAACAGAGATTGAAGATAATGCTCATCATTTAGTTGATTTTCAAGTAGATCTTCTTTATTAATAATCTTGTTGTTCATCTTCCTCCTGATCCTCCTCTTTATCATCAATCTTCAAATAATCTTTTACGCCATATTTAATATTGTGGGCTATGGAATCTAAATACTTATCTCTTAGCTGTTCTAGCGAACCTTGACACTCATTATCAAAATAATTTTTCATGATTTCTATTAATTCATCATCACCTACAAAATCTAAAGTTTCGTTTTTGTAATAATAAAAAATTTCTATAAGTTCATCTAAAGTCTCTAAATAGTTATATTGAGAAATGTATGGTGAATCACAAAATACTTCTATGATATTTTTAATTATTGCTCCACCAAACTCAACTCTACCATTATTCCTTAAAGATTCGCTTCTTGTTCTTAATATGGTTTTTATGTCCTCATCAGAAAGTTTTAATCCATATTCTAGGGTTTCTTCATTAAAGGCTTTAATCTCCATAAAAGTCTGTTTAGTTACTACAGAATCAGAAATTTTCATAAGTTTATTTTCTTCCATAAAATCCTCTCCTAAAATTTTATATTTTACTATTGACTTTTTGTTTTAAATATGTTAATATTAAATTATATATACTTTTCATTGTTTCAAGTAATAATTTTACCACTGGCTATATCTATAGTCAATGGTTTTTTCGTTCAAAAAGACCGCTTCAATAAAGATTAAAAATCTTATTGCGCAGTCTTTTCTAATTAGAAATAAAGTTTCTATAACCATTGCTTCTCTTTCTAAATTTGTCGCTTTATGTCTGCTTTATCTTATACACTTACCTAAACTTCTTACAACATTGTTGGAAATAAAAGTTGGCGGTATTAGGACTCCTATTAAATCCCACAAGCACTCTCTTTATGGATATTTTCATTCCTTAAAATTTCACCCTTATAATTTACATTGCTAAAATCCGATACCTTCAGTTGCTTCTTACCTGTGATAAAATTTTTGAATAATACAAAACACTTATTAGATTCCTCTAAAACAAGAACAAACCAATTTATATAAAAACTTAAATATTTGCTCGCTACGTTATGAAAGTCCTTCAGAAACTGTTTGAACTCTCTCCCTCTTTTCCTAATTTTCAAATTATGCTTACCATCTTTATTTAAAATAACAATCTTTTTAAAATATTTTAAATTAAAACCCATTGATCCATCTATTTTAGCTTTAATATTATTGTCTTTTGCAAAATAAAAATAGGCCCAATTCCTTGGAGATGATATATAATCGCTTGTCTCATTAATTATTGGTTTTAAAATTTTATTTAATATTTCTCTATTAATAGTTGATTTGCTAGATGGCTTTATGAATTTATTATCATATTTATCTTTACAATTTAAGATTATAATATTTTTTCTTTTAAGCCTTTGTCCTTTTAGCATATATTCTTCTTTATCTATCCTTCTAAATAGAAAGTTCTTATTAAAAGTATGATTTCCCTTAAAACTTTCCTTGATTTTAACCTCATCCACTTCTATATTAAGGAGTTTTTTATTCATTATCTTAGTTCCTGCAGCGCTTAATATTTTATGCCTCCAATGAAAAGCTGTTTTTAAATCTATTTTTAAAGATTTAGCTATCTGTCTAAGAGTTGCCCTTTCCTCTATAAAAAACATATATTTAATCCATAAATCAATAGGTTTTTTGCTGTAACTTAAAGGTGATCCTGTTATGTCAGAAAAAACTTTTCTACACTTTTTGCATCTATATCTTTGTATTCCTCTATTGCTTTTACCATATTTAATCACATTATCTGCACTTTTACATATAGGACACGATTTATGATTATTGGGTTTAAAAAGTTCTCCTACATTCTTAACATACTCTTTTAAAAATAAATCTTTTTCAGCTATTTCCCTAGGTTTATTTTCTATAATTAAATTTGCAATGTTATCATAGTTCAAAGGATTCATCTCCTAAAAAATTAATCCTTTGAATTATTACCTTTTAAGTATATTTTAAATCATTAATTTTCTTTTTCTTATAATTATCTTTTAAAATATTTTAATCTAGCTGGAGACTTTGTTGCAACCACTTAGTTATATACTACAGATAGATGAGAAAAGGATCTTAATGTAACCACTTCGTGGTGTACTACAGAATAGATGAGAAAAGGATTTTTATGAAGCTCCTCGAGCTTCTACAGGATATATGAGCAACTTTTTATTCCAACAATGTTGTATGGGTTTGGGATAGTTCTCCAAAAGGTCTCAGCCAAAAATCGACATGACGGCATTATTTCTAAATGCTTAATCTATCTGTATTTTCCTATAAACAAGAACTAAAATTCCTAATGATACAATTCCTATTAAAAATAGTGGAGATATTAATTTAATATTCACATCACCTAGCGAAGTTAAAATATTCATTCCATGAGTTGCAGGAAGTATATTAGAAACCCTTCCTATAACAGTTGGAAGCATTTCTCTTGGAAACATAGTTCCACTTAAAATCATTGATGGAAGAAATATTAATTGTGAAAACATGGTCATAACAGTATTACTTTTTGATATTAGCCCTATTAAAATTCCGATTATAGAACTAACTGAGATAACTAAGATCAAAAACAAAAAATACATTAATATATTATTTGGTATATCTGCTTTAAAAATTATAGGGGAAATTATAAAAATTATTGCTGAAACTATTAGTATATGAACTAAAGCTGATAGAAAGGATGTTATTAATATTACCCATAAAGGAACGTTTCCCACCTTATAAGTTTTCTTGATATCTGATGAGAATATTTCTACTATTGGTACTGGTGTACCAAGATAAGCCGCCATCGAAATTGCTACTATACTCATTGACTGTATTATTCTGCTTTTAGCATTTGGATCTATTGTAGTAAACACTGAACCCATAATTAAAAAGAATATTAGGGGCAAAATATAATATACAATCAGAACATTTTTATTTCTAATATCTAACTTACATTGTAGCCAAACACTATACATATTAGTGCACCTCTTTCTTTATATTTATAAGTTCTATAAATCTTTCTTCTAAAGATAAACTTTCAACCTTTAAATCTACTAGAAAATCTTTTTCTGCTTTAACAATATCTACAACTTCAGAAATTGCTTCAGTTAAATTTTCTGATAATAAAGTTACGCTATATTTTGTTTTATCTACAATGCTAGAATTTTTGAATCTGGTATACTTTAGAAGTGAATTATTTATGGTGCTAACTGCAATCTTCTTTTCTTTTTTTCCTTCTGTTACTATATCTCTAGAATTGCCCAAGGCTCTAACTTCACCTTTAACTATTATCACAAGCCTATCACATAAGGCTTCAACCTCAGCCATATCATGACTTGCTAATATTATAGTTACCCCTTCCTCCTTAAGTTTTCTTATCTCTTCATGAAGAGCTACTCTTCCTTCAACATCTAAACCTGCTGTAGGTTCATCTAATATTAGAAGTTTTGGATTATTAGCTATAGCCAAAGACAAATGAAGTCTTCTTTTTTGACCAGTAGATAAATTTCCATAACGATTTTTGTACTGTTCTTTAAGCCCAAACTTATCTAAAAGATCAACTCTTGTTTCTAGCTTCCTCCACTTGCAAAAAAACTTCATAGCTTCTAAAACTGTTATATCTTCTTGAAGTGAAGTAGATTGAAGCTGAACTCCTATTAGATTTTCACAAGAAGTATCTTTCCTTATGTCCTTACCAAAAACCTCAATAATTCCACTATCAAAAGACTTTATTCCCTCAATACATTCTAAGGTAGTTGTTTTTCCTGCTCCATTTGGTCCAAGTATCCCAAATATCTCCCCTTCATTTACATCAAAATCAATACTCTTTAAAACCTGGAAATCCCCATAGCTTTTCTTTAGATTATTAACCTTTAAGGCTACACACATTTTATTCCCCTCCTATTCCTTCTGGAATTTCTATATTGTTTTTTATTATATAAGTTTCTAAGGCTTTATTAATATAATCATCTGCTCTTTTCAAAAGTATCTTGAAATCTTCTGGCCAGTTATCTACATCTTCACGAAAATCCATGAGCTTTCCAAACACCTCACTATTACCATTAGTAAACTTCATGATGTTCCCCCACCACTCCTTTGCAAGCTCTTGTCCTTCAAAACTTTCTGGATCAAGGCCCTTACTCTCAAGTTCGATAGCCTTTTCACAGCCTGATTTCCACCAATCTATAGAAGTATCCGATTTATTATTTTCATAACCCTCAGCCAAAGTATTTAGCGTATTTTCATCTAAATGATTAACCACCCAGTAAAACTCATTATTTTCATTTACCAGATTCATCATCTTAGCATATTTAGACCAATCAATATTGTTAGTTTCTTTTATTTCATAACTTAACATATTTATAGATTCCTCTAATTTTTGAAGCTTAGATATCTTATCTCTAATTATTTCTGCCTGAGTATTTAGTATTTTTGTAGCATCACTTGGCTTATTAACAGGCATTATTCTATCCTTTATATCATTTAAAGAAAACCCTAAAGATTTTAAGGTAATTATCTGATGAAGTAACGCCATATCTTTACTGTTATATAATCTTCTTCCCCCTTCGCTAAAACTTGAAGGTTTCAAAATATCTATTTTATCGTAATACTGAAGAGTTCTTACAGAAACATTGGCTTCCTTTGCAAGTTCTCCCACAGTCATCATTTTGATATTCTCCATTTTCTACCACCCCTTAATTTAATTATAATATACGACGTTACGTCATGAGCAAGAGTTTTATTAATCTATTTATAAATTTTCACAAAAAAATATAGGGTATCTTTTTATAAAAATACCCTATAACCATATCAAATGATTATAACCCTATCGCATTTATCTGCCACATTTTTATCATGAGTTACGATTATTATTGTTTTTCCTTTTTCTTTTAATAAGGCTAATAATCTTAATATATTAATTGAATTTTCTTCATCTAAAGACCCTGTTGGTTCATCTGCCAACACAATTTTACAAGGTTTAAGTATAATCCTAGCTAGAGCAATCCTCTGCTGTTCTCCTCCACTTAATTCAAATATTTTGCTATTTCCACACCCAGATAATCCAACATCAGATAAAGCTTTTTCCATAAGTACTTTTTTTTCTTTTTTACTTACCTTAACATATCTTAAAGCTAAATCTAAGTTGTAATATACCGTTTCATCATCTACCAATGCAAAATTCTGAAACAAATAACTTATCTTTTCCCTCAATATCTTTGTTGCTTTCATAGAATTCGGCTTTAGATTACTTTCTCCATCTATTATTAATTCACCTTCATCAAACTTTTCCAAAAGCCCTATTATATTTAATATTGTGGTTTTCCCTTTTCCACTTGGTCCAGTTATAGCTATCATCTCACCTTTACTAATTTCCATCGAAAAATTATCAAGTACTTTTTTAGTTCCATACTTTTTTATTATGTTCTTTAATTCTATTATTGCCAACCCTATGCTCCTCCCTTTATAAATTCTACAATTTTTTTCTTTTCAATCCTATTTAGCATTATAAGGGATACCATAGATTCTATAGAAAAACCTAGTATAAATACTATTATAATAACTTTAAGCGATGCTAGTGAAAATGTAGCTGAAATTAGTATAGTAATTACCCAACTTACCATAATTAAAATAAAATATTCTTTATATTTTTCTATATTTCCATATCCATATAGCTTTTTTATAGCTAATCTTATTTTAAACTGCTCAAAAAAGTTATACACATTTTGAATTATAATTATCACTATAATAAGTAAAGTCGAAAGTATTCCTGTAACAATCCATACAAACATCTCTTTATACTCTTTTGTTGTAGACGCAACTTGTTCATCTGCATAATTTATATTAAGTCCATATGATAAATATCCAAATTCATTTAGAATTGGCTCTATGAACTCTTTATCAGTCATACTAGGGTCTACCTTAACCTTAAATGGATTTCCTTGAACATTAAATAATTGAGAATTCCACATTGGGAGCCCTCCTTTTTCTGTACCAACAAACAAAATAGGATCAGTTACATAGTATCCTTCATCTCCATTAACCATAAAATTATAAGAAAAGAACTTTTGTCCTGATTTAGTCCATATTATCTTAATCTCACGTCGAATATCAGGAAATGAATTTATCCACCTTTGATGAAATTCCTTAATCTCATTCTCTTTGTCTTTATATTTATCAGGTACTAATAATATCCAACTATCGTCATTCTCAGATATCGAAACCTTATCTCCGTTTAAATCATATGCTGGATTTTCAAGTAAATAATTAGAATTAATCAAAGCAAATCTATTAGTGTCTGGTAAATCTTTATTTAACTCCTTACTTATTTTAGTATAACTTTCAAATTCAGCAAATATAGCTCCTCTCTCATTAAAGTATTTATAAATTTCTATATTAGTATCTGAAAACTGCATTTCTAAACTCATTTTATTTAAACTTAGTACTCTATAATTAGAAACCTCTTCCCATTTTTTATAAGAATCATCAAAAGCTTTTTTTATATTGTCATAATTTATAACCTGCTTATTAATAAAAAATATTAACCCAGTAAATAGTATTACCTTAATTATAGTATTAAAAAACAATATTTCTTTTGTTGGTTGGTTATTCTTTATAGCTACTGTTACTTTGATATTCCCTACATAAACAAATGGTATAGAGGCTGTTATAAATGTGAGCAAAGTTAAAACTATATATTTGAGTACTAGGTCTTTTAAGAAATATAAATGATATATATTAAACTCTTTAAACAGTATTAAACTCATAATAATTATTGAAACAATAATAGTTATGAATTGCAAAAGCAATATTATAACTATTCTTTTTTTCCATATATCTAAGGTTGAAAATCCTAACAATTTTTCTACAGCAACTTTTTTATATGATTTCAATACATCATACAAAATTAATAGCATAATCATAAAAAATAATACAGCTATCTCTAAATGACTGTTTTTTACAACTCCTCCTATGTCTCTTGACACAGATGCATCTATAGTTCTTATTCCTAATCCATCCTTTAATCCATCAGTAAAAAACTCAATACCTTTTCCTTCTGGAACAGTCACAGTACAAGGTCCATCTAAAAAGAGACCCTCATTCAACATGCTTTGAATTGTTCGTATTTCCATATTTATTCCATCAAAACTAGCAATTCTTCCTATCTGATTTTCCTCTCCAGTATCCTCTGTAGATAAAAAATAATCACTATCCATTAATGTCTTATCTAATTTTTTCCCCCATACAAGCTTAAAATTATCTATATAATCATCATTTGTAGAATATATATATTTGATTATCTTTTCTTCTTTTCCATTTCTCTCAATTCTGGTGAAATATATTGATGAATCCTGTCCATTAGAAGAATCTAATATTTTTTTATATTGAGCTTCTTTAGGAAATGAATTAATTTTAGATGGTATAATAACTTCATAGCTATTCGGTAAATGACGTTCTACATTTTTCATATTAAATATTTGAGTTTCTTTTTGCTCTTTATATAATATGAAAAAAGAGAACATTGAAATTGTTAAAAGCAATGCTGTAATAAACTTTTTCAATGTCTCTCCTCCAATTTAATTTATTATTTTACCAACCAGAAACTACATAATCTCCAGCTCCATCATCTCTTACATACTTCCAAGATGATGTATATGTTGCAGCATATATTCTAGCAGTATCATAAGATGGATAACTATCAGAACTAGCATTAGCAGTTACTCCAGGTGCTGTAAGTGCACTAGTTACAGACGAACCACTTAATACAGCTTTAGCTGCATGACTATTGGCAGAATTAGAGTAATAGCTATAAGCCATATAATAGCCATTCCCTCCTGAATATATACCTCTTGTCCATTTATCAGATCCTGGTAAGTTCCTTGTATTTCCGCTAGATTGAAAGAAAGATACAGCAAAAGCTGATATTCCTGTCATTGCTATTAAAGAAATCCCTAATAAAGATGTAACTAAAAACTTTTTCATCAAATCACTCTCCCAAAAAATTATTATGTAACAAGCTTGTTTACTTAAGATAATATAACACATATTCAAAAATATGTAAGTAGAATTTTGTCGTAAAATAAATAATTTAATCGACATTATTCCTCTTTTGTTTTTTTATAAAAAATTTGACTTTAAATACAGACATTTATATCTTTTATTTAAATATAACTATATAAAAAGGATGCTGCTTTACACAACATCCTTCTAAAAATTATAATTCTAAATACTTTTTAACTACATTTTCTACAGTGAATCCAAACTCTTCTATTACCTTTGGTCCTGGTGCACTTGCTCCAAAATGGTCTATAGTAAGCGTTGCTCCATCAAGTCCTACATATCTTTCCCAACCAAAACTTGCTCCCATCTCTATAGCTAGACGTTTGCGAACATCATTAGGAAGTACTGATTCTTTGTAAGCTTTATCTTGCTTTTCAAATAAATCCATACTAGGCATAGATACTACTGAAATATCTTTTCCTTTTTCTAATAAGGCCTTTTGAGCATTTATTGCTAAGTTAACTTCTGATCCAGTTGCTATTAATATACCTTCAGGTTTTGCTCCTTTTTGAGGTGATAGTACATATGCACCTTTTTTTAGATTACCAGGAGCTAATTCCTTTGTTCCATGAATTACTGGTAAGTTTTGACGAGTAAGCACCAATAATGTTGGATGATCTTTTGATGTTATTGCAAGTTTCCAAGCCTCAACTACTTCATTACCATCTGCTGGGCGAATTATATTTAGGTTTGGTAATCCACGTAAGCTTGATAATTGTTCTATAGGTTCATGAGTAGGCCCATCTTCTCCAACTGCAATTGAGTCATGAGTTAAGACATAAGTTACAGGAAGATTTTGTAGCGCCGCCAGTCTAATAGCTGCTTTTATATAATCTACAAATACAAAGAATGTACCTCCATAAACTCTTGTTCCACCATGTAACGCAATTCCATTCATAACTGCTGCCATGGCAAATTCTCTAACTCCAAACCATATATTACGACCCTCATATTGACCTGGTTCAAAATCTTTTTGTCCAGCTATCATAGTATTATTAGAAGATGATAAATCTGCTGAACCACCCCAGAAGTTAGGAATATTCTTTGCAAGTGTTTGAATAGTTTGATTGCTAGTTACACGAGAAGCTGCACTTGAACCTTCTTCAAATACTGGTAAATCTTTATCCCATCCTTTAGGAAGTTCTTCTGAAAATGCCTCTTCAAATTGAGCTGCAAGCTCTGGATAAGCTTTTTTATATCCATCAAATAGATCTTTCCACTTCTCTACTTCATTTTCTCCTGAAGCCACAATAGTTTCTTTAAATCTCTTAGCTACTTCCTCTGGAACCTCAAAATCTTGATGGGCCCATTCATAGCTCTTTTTAGCATGAAGTACCCCTTCTGCTCCAAGTGGTGCACCATGAACTTTTGATGTACCTTGATTAGGTGCTCCAAAACCTATTACAGTTTTCACTTCTATTATAGTAGGTTTATCTTTTTCTAACTTAGCTTCTTCTATAGCTTTAGATATTGTAGCTAAATCATTTCCATCTTTAACAAGTATATATTGCCAGCCTTGAGCTTCAAAGCGTTTTCCAACATTTTCTGTAAATGCCTTTGATGTAGGCCCATCAAGAGATATATCATTTGAATCATAAAGCAAGATAAGTTTTCCAAGTTTCATATGTCCAGCCATACTAGTTGCTTCTTGTGATACACCTTCCATCAAGTCTCCATCACCACAAATAGCATATGTGTAATGATTTATTACCTCATATTCAGGTTTATTATAAACTGCTGATAAATGAGCTTCTGCCATAGCAAAACCTACAGCCATAGCTATTCCTTGGCCAAGTGGTCCTGTAGTAGCTTCAACTCCATGAGTGTGATGCACCTCAGGATGTCCTGGCGTTTTACTTCCCCATTGTCTAAATTCTTTTAAGTCATCTATAGTTACATCGAATCCAGCTAAATGTAACAAGCTATAAAGCATAGCTGATCCATGTCCTGCTGATAAAATAAAGCGATCTCTATCTACCCACTTTGAAGATTTTGGACTCACCTTTAGATGTTTGCTCCAAAGAGCATATGCCATAGGAGCTGCTCCCATTGGTAATCCTGGATGACCTGAATTTGCTTTTTGAATAGCATCCATACTTAAAGTACGTATTGTATTTACTGCTAATTGATCTACATTATCGAACACTTTCATTCCTCCTTCTTCATTTTGAAACTCAACATTAGTATTCCTGTACTTAACTTAATTATATACTTTAAGTTATGGAAAATAAATATTTTGGCATATTTTTCTTAATTAATAATTAGTTTCTCTTCATTCTCATACAAAAACTTTAACATCTCTATATTAATATCAGCCAAGTTTTTATATTTATTGAATTTACTAAAGTAAGCAATACAGACAATTTGAATTGAATAAATAACATAAGAAATTGCTTGTTTCTCTTCTTTAGATAAGTTACATTCTTTATATTTTCTTTCTGAATATGATATGACAGAACATTTACTTGTTGGTGCTAATGTGAACTATTTAAGAAACATTGCTACAAAGACTTTATCGCCTTCATAAAAAGTAGTATAGCAAATGATAATTGCAAAATGACTATTTTCTCTTTTGTCTCTTTTATTTCTGATAGTAACATGTTATTGTCTCGTGAAATTCCATGAGCAACAGAATTTCTTGATTTTAATGTTTGATTAATAAACACTTGCCACAAGCAATCCTTATCCACTCTACTATTCTCCAAATTAAACCCTATATTATCGATATCTATTAAATAAGGAAACTCTACAGTACCATTTATCAACACTTGTTTCATTTTGGAAATAAGAGTAATATTAAATTGGATATCATTTTCAAATACCTTTTCAATATCACAATCAGTTATGAAACCAAAAAAATTTCTCCCTCCAACTTCACCAAATATTTTTTCAACTACAGAAGCTTTTGGATTTTTATTATTTTCATACAAAAATGGTTCAATAGTGTATTTTGTATCCAATTCATCAAAAATAGTTATCAACTTTCTAATTTTTTTCTCATTGCCCTTCTCATTAGAATCAAAAAACTGCATACAATAAGTTTCTTTCATTTTCTCTGATGTATATTTAAAGTATTGATTACTATTAATATCTCCAATTAGGCACTTCAATGATTCACTTAAAAACCCTTCTAGATTTGCTACCATTAATACAATAGTAGCTCTACATATAACCTGAAATTTAGGATCATCATCACTCAATTCATCTGCCATATTTATTAATATATCAACTTCATTCCAACGAGCATCAAAGTCTTGAAAAAAATCACCTGACAATGTGCTCATTTATGACAATACCCCCCTTACTCTTTCAATTCTAGAAATAATTTTCGATTTATCATTTGTACTTCCTGAAATATCATCATAAAATTCTTTATCTTTAAATAACTCCCCAAAAGCTTTAACATTATTACTGTTTATTTTCAGAGTACCATTACGTTTATTTTCAGATACTGCTATAGCTAATGCATCATATACTGCAGCATTAAAGCTTGACTGTAAAACGTACGAATTAGATTCATACTTATATTTTGCAAAAGCTTTCTCTCCAAAATTTTTATATATTATATCAATAACTTCAGTAAAGTGCTTTTTCATAATTTCCAATTCATCTTCACTTAGTTTATTATACTTTTCCATCTGTTCTGACAAAAATTTCTTAAAGGATTTTTTCATTAAATTAACTTCATTGTTATCCAGAGCAAAAAAACGTAATACATATTCGACGTCTTGCATTTTTTTTACTTTAACTTCATTATCTACATCACGAAGATTTATATTAAGTAATTTCATGTATTTTTCATATTGAGCTAATACTTTTATCAAATCATTAAATTTTCCTCGGTATATTGCATTTCTTAATTCTTGAGCTTCAAGTTGTACTGCTCCTGAGTTAAGTCTTTCAAAAATATCATATTTTACTTGAGTATCTATTGTAGAATCAATTCTTAAACATTTTATTGTACGTTCTTCTAGTCTTCTTACTAAGAACGGTGGTAAATCTTTATAATACGATCCATTTAAAGGTTTCAATGCCTCAAGCCCTTCAAGAGCAAAGGTATTTGTCATAAATTCATTTATAGCTGTTAATCTCTGTTGTCCGTCTATGACAGAATAACGAGATATATCTTCCTCTACCTCTTCATCAACATCAACATCTTGAGATAAATATATTGTTGGAATAGGAATGTTCAGTATTAAACTTTCAATTAATTTTGATGATGCTACATTATTCCATCTATGATTTCTTTGATAATCCGGATTTAACTTGATAATTCCTTTCTTTATTTTTTTCACGAGTGTTTCTAAGTCATATTCTATATTCTGTGTTTTCACCGTTCTTTCTTTCGCTAATTTCTGCAATTTTTCAAGACTATCCTTTAAATTATCTTCATCCTTCATCTTGTCACCCCCATGATATTTATATATTTCAGTTTATCATTTAAAATATTCTTTCTTGCTTTATTATTGAACAATTCAATCTTTCTTAATATAACATGCTCATCACTTAATTATAATTTATCAATCAACCTATCAAAATCACTTTTGAATATTCGATCTTGAGTAATTCTATATTTTTCAAATTCACTTTCTGCAAATGCTTTAGCCATCTCAGATGTTACTTTACCACTATTTTCAAGGATTTCTCGTTCATTAAATTGTAAAAATGCATTCAATTTCTTTGCCCAATCCTCCATAGTCACTGGGATTCGTCTTCTTGCTTGATCTTCTGCATAATCAAGATACATACTTACAATTCTATCCAAGTTTTCTAATTCCTCTTTTACCAGATAGTTTTTTGCAATCGATACATCTCGTTTCACAATCTTTCCATCTGGAGCATTCTTCCATGTGGTTAACCCCATATGTTCCTTAGTAGCATCTGCTCTCTTCATGATAACTTCTGCAGCTGTATGCCCATGGATTGCGAAATGAAGCTTATTTTGTACAACTGCAAAAAATTCTTTTGTAGTTGGCGAATTCACATTATAATCCATTGCCGTTGCATAAATATCGGTAATTTTTTGATAAAATCTCCTCTCACTTGCCCTGATTTCTCTAATTTCATCAAGTAGGTGTTCAAAATAATCCTCATCAAGAAAAGCACCGTTTTTCATTCGATCATTATCTATTATATACCCTTTTACAGAATAGTTTTTTAAGATATTAATTGCCCACTGGCGGAATTGGACTGCTCGTGTTGAATTTACCTTAAAGCCAACTGAGATAATTGCTTCCAAACTATAAAATTTACGGTTACGTTGTACTTTGCGCTCACCTTCAGTTTGAACTGTTGAGAATTTCTTAACAGTTGCCTCTTCATCTATCTCTTTTTCTGTATATCCATTTTTCAAATGTAGGCTAATATTAGATTTTGTAGTATCATATAATCTTGCCATCATATCCTGAGTTGCCCAAACATTTTCTTCTGCGTACATAACTTCAATTGATTTTTCACCAGCCTCCGCCGTAAATATCAAAAATTCAGCAGTACTATTTCTTATTTGAAGTTTTTTGTTTTTCATAATTCTCACCACTTTCTTTTGGTAAAACTTCCATGATATCTCCTATGTCAACTTTAAGAGCATTGCAAATCTTAGCTAATATTTCAGTTGTAATATTTTCATTTCTTCCAAGTTTTGCCATGGATGCTGTACTGATTCCGGATAGTTTTATCAAATCCTTTTTTTTCAGTTCTCTATCAATTAAAATTTTCCATAATTTTTTATAACTCATTGACATGAATCCACCTCAATAATCTTTATCATATTTAAAATCATATTATCTATTTCTAGTGTTATATCTATATTTAGATTACATCAAAAGATTTCTCGTTACAATAAATATTTACATCCGCATACTTTTTTATTCATATATAAATATAATTATTATGAATAAAAACAACTCCCCTTATTATTGCTCCTTATGTAAATTAGTATAAACCAGGTTTTCGCTCATCTAAAAATAAGAAAGCCCTCTGCAAATTACTTTACAAAGAACCATATTATTTTTATTACCTTCATTTTTAAACTATATACACTATCCAATAATTAATTTATCCTCATTCTCATACAAAAACTTTAGCATCTCTATATTAATATCAGCTAAATTTATATATTTATTAAATTTACTAAAGTAAGCAATACAGACAATTTGGATTGAGTAAATAACATAAGGAATTGCTTGTTTTTCTTCCTTGGTTAAGTTACAAACACTATCATATCCTTCTATTATTTCTTTGAATATGATAAACCAAACTTCTAATTCTTTAGATGTTTTTTCAGGGAAAGTTTCTGATAATATTGAGGTTGCTGCATAACATGGATCAAAAATTCTTAAGTTTCTCTCTGATAATTCAAAGTCTATGAAACTTACTAGTTTATCATCCCTCATAATTATATTACTTGGATTAGGATCTCTATGAATAATGTGCTTATTTAAATAAGGGTATAGTTTTCCAAACTCCTTATCATATTTCTTATAGAAATCTATAGGTAGGTTCATGATATTTTTAATATCTTCATGGGCCCCTGATGTTACATTTTTGATATCAGGTTCATTACATATTAAATCCTTGTCATATCTCTCTAATATCAAATGAAGTTGTCCTATTATTTCACCTAGATATCTTGCTTTATTTAAATCCTCATAAATTTCTTTGCTTGTTAAAGAACTTCCATGAATTTTTCTTGATAACATGAAATATATGTTTTGATATTCCACATACTCCTTGTTGTTTGTTGTTTCTATTGGTATAGGCCCATCAAACCCAGCTTCATGTAAGTCCTTTGATATCAAGATATGTTGTTTTAATCCTGATAGATTTATGCTTACTTTTAATATAAACTTATCATCTATACCCCAAACATTTTCAAGTTTACTTCCATTGAATCCATATAAATTTTTAATGTCTGCATTTTCTCTTAAATCCCAATTTAATAAAATCTTTTTTATTTGTTTTTCTGTTATCATAACATGTTCCTCCTGCTTTAAATTGATTCTATAAGGTTTGTTAACCTTATACTTTTTCATGTATTCCTTAGGAGAACATCCATACTCACGTTTAAAAGCTTTAAAAAATCCTGCATAAGTATCAAAGCCATAACTTAATGCAACATCTATATTCTTTTTCCCTAAACTTATTTCATATATTGCACTATGAAGTTTTCTTTTTAAGATATACTTATTTACAGGTATACCTATCCCCTTTTGAAATAAGTGATAGTAATGAAATATTGAAAATCCTGCTTTTTTAGATAATTCCTCATCTGATATCTCAGACTTCAAATTATCTTCAATATAATCAATGCTATCTTGAAGAATATCTAAATAGTTCATATGGGCCTCCTTTAAGCAAAATTCACTTGCAAGCTTATTTACTAATATCATGATAACAGATATTTTATTTATTTGATTTCCTGCTTTGCTAACATAAAAGTAGGTTATCTCATAAAATGATATGAAAATCATCTAGAGATAACCTACTATTAAACTTTGTAGATTCTATTCATTACAGCTTCTATTAATGCCACCAATATAATTGCTAATAATAAGAGTATAGAAACATCATTTAGTAGAGCAATAGACACTATGATACAAGTAGATAAAAAAACATAGATATATCCAAATTTTTTTTCATAGCTTCTATCTATTTTAATTAGAATGAGTCCACTAAGTAAATAGAATAACGAAACTAAAAACAAGATTATTTTTATTGAATTATTTTTAGTCAGACTACATGGCATAAAGTTTTTAGTTGCAATTAATTGGATAACCGCAAATAACAAAAGAATATATATGATGTTTCTTATAACATGTACATATTTCACTTTTATACACCCCAAACTTAAATGTACGGTTTAAATATCACCTTTAAAATCTTCCACTATACCTTTAATTCTATCACTTAATAAATCCATTTCTGTATTATTTACTTCAATAGACTTTCTTAGTTCTTTTGCATTTCTTTCAATCACTCTTAAAGTCCTATTAACATTGTTAAGTGCATTGTTTATTTTATCTTGTACCATGATATCTGAAAAGAAATTATCAAAAAAGATATCAGTCATATCACTAAAATCTCCAGATACATATTTCATATCTAAGGATATATTTACATCATTTAATTCTTTTTTGAAGGATTTTACTAGATATTGCACTTCATTTAAAACTCTATTTGCGTTTTCTATATGCCCACGTTTTATCATTGAGGACATTACTCCTCCCCCAAACATATCTAGAGTTCCCCAGCTTTTAGCTGATTCAAATTCTTTTTTTGCCTCTTCAAGAACTTCTATCAAATACATCCCTAACTTACTTAAGTATAAACTTCTCTATAACCTCAGCTAACACACCTTGGTTGTTATCATTTTCACATACATAATCACAAGCTTCTTTCACTCCATCTACTGCATTTCCAGCAGCAACGCTTAACCCTGCAACCTTAAGCATAGACATGTCATTGTAGTTATCTCCAACAGCTATGGTTTCTTCAATTTTAACTCCTACCATTTCTGCCAAATGAATAAGAGCATCTCCCTTATTAACCCCATATTTATTCAATTCTAAATATCTATTTGAAGAATAACTTACACTTATAACTCCATCTGTTATATCTTTCATCCCTTCGCCAATACTCATAAGATATGGAATATCTAAGCTTTGATATATTATCTTAGCAATAGGAGTATCCTTTAAGAAGTCAATTGAGGCTTCCTTTAATTCAACAAATTCGTTATTTTGATTTATGAATCTATTTTTTTCATCTTCATTTAGGTTATATAAATAAACGGTATCTGGGGTATATATGTGAATACATACATCTTTATCAAGTCCATATTTAAATAATTCATCCGCTTTTTCAAAGGAAAGCCCATTAAAAAATAAAGTTTCATTACTGAAATTTTCAATTAAAGCACACCCATTAAAAGAAATAACATACTCATCTTTCTTTTGAAGTAAATCTAAGTCTCTTAATACATTTTGGATAGCCCAGTATCCTCTTCCTGTAGCTGGTACAAACTTTACGCCCATTTCAGTAGCCTTTTTTATAGCTTCCTTATTTCTTTCACAAATTTCATGGTTGTCATTTAGTAAAGTTTCATCTAAATCACTAACTATCATTTTATACATATAACTTCTCCTTAAACACTTTACTTGTTTCTATACTACTAATTTACCACATAATCATAGTAATTCTTTTCTTTTTTTGAAATATACCTTATAATTGTACAGATTTTTAGTATATTTTAATTACTCAAGCTAATTATAAATATATCTTGAAATAAAGTGAGGTAATGCAATTGAAATTCTTTATTCCACTACTTATTAGCTTAAATTTATCAGTAACCCCTGCTCCTGCAAACTTGCCAAGGCAAACAGGCTCTGATGATATTATAAATGCATATGTTTTAGCTTATGAGGCAATGTATACAGGCGATAATGAAAAACGTAGAGACTATATTATATTAGATATGGAATCTGTATATTTTACTGATACTACTTATGAACAAAGACAGCAAGCCATTGAGTACTTTAAAAAATTTAATAAACCAGTTTTAAGTGCCTCTATATTCAAATTACAAGAAATTGGATTAGCGGATAAACGTGGTGAGATTAATAAAATAAGTGCAGATCTATTAATGATAACCTGCGCACAACCCTACACAGATGGCATGATTATTGAAGGTTACAAGTGGACTGGTCCAATTGCTGCATATCAATATAAAATATATCTAAAATTTATAGATAATAAATGGAAAATTGAAAAAGTAGATTTGCTGGGAATATCTTAATGTACATTAAATAAAGAAAGCTAAGTTTTTAGCTTTCTTTATTTTAAAAGTATTAATTCAATTTTTTAAGGTTAAATATAAACAATATATATCCACAGAAACACATAAAAATACAAACCCCAAGGGCTGCTTCTATAGATATGTCTGCTGCTTTTCCAAGAAATACATTCCCACCTGCTCCTACTAAATCTCCAAACATGGAAAATATGGATAACAAAGTGGCTCTATCGATATTATCTATATTTTTATTTTCAATATCCAATATTAGTGGTGATAGGATGGCATAACTCCCGCATATTAAAATTATAGAACCAACAGTTAATATTCCGTTAGATGTAAAAAGAAGCACCACGCAACCAGCTGTTATAAGCATATATAAAAGTTTAATGCTTTTATTTTTTCCGAATCTTTCGCTTAGCTTATACCCTCTAGCAGAACTCAATCTCACAAGCTGAACTATAACTCCAATTAACCCAAAGTATTTAATATCAATTCCACTTTTTAAGTACTGAGATTGATTTAAAAATACACTTACCGCTTGAACTACTTCCCCTATTAAGGCGGCAGAAACCACTAAAATTACGATATTTTTCTTTTTTAAAGCTTTTAATAAACTTTCTTTAAACTTTGGTTTAGTTTCATGTTTAACTTCAACATCTTTTATAAATAAAGTTAAAACCAATGCTAATCCATAAGGTATCATTGTCCAAAAAGCTGTACTATCAATAGATTTCCTTATAAGAAATGGTGATAAAAGCGAAGCAATTAAATACCCTGCCGTTGATGAAGCGTTATATCTTCCAAATACTTTTTCCCCCTCTTCTTCCTTTATGGAAGAATAAATAAGTGCGGAATCACATCCAGAAACACCAGACAAGGCTAAAGCCAAAAGTACTCTTTCAAATAAAAACATTTCAAAAGAATAGGCATTATAAAAAACCACTTTACTTAAAAGATAGACTAGATTTGATATGATTAAGGTCTTTTTATAACCAAACCTATCTCCAAACCAACCCCAAGGAATCTCAAAAATAATAACTAAAATCCATGATATAGATTCTATTAAAAATATATTAGACAAGGATAAATTCCTATTTTCCCTGTAAAGCACAGCCACAGGCCCATAGAAAACAAACCCTTGTAGAAATATAATCCCGTACATAAGATAAATGTTTAATCTTTTATTCAATTTTAATGCACCTCCAAAATTACACGACAAAAAGACCTTCAATGAAAAAGGCTTAAAAATAATTGCAATTCTTTGGTACATTAAATCGGTCTAAACATTCACTTATCTCCTCTTCACTTTATTATACATTTATAATATCACATTAATCTTAAAATTTGTATAGTATCTTTTAGGATACTTACCATTAGAAATACTAGTACTTGTTTATAGAAATTCACATGATTATAATAATCTATATCAAGTTTTTGCTTGAGCAGATATATTATATTGATTGGAGATTTTATTTATGAAAACTATTGAAGCAATTGCCCTTCGTCAATCCACTAGAAGTTATAAACCAGAACAAATCAGTGAAGATGAATTACAAACTCTACTTACTGCTGGATATGCTGCACCAGTTGGGATGGGAGCTTATGACTCTCTTAACTTAACAGTTGTTCAAAAACTAGATTTATTAGCTAAGGTTACTGAAGCTGCTGCTACATTTTATGGTAATCCAAAGGCTAACCCACTATATGGCGCTCCAACATTAATTATTGTATCCTCAACAATTAATGAAAAAGCACCAAGCATTGGACTTGCAAATGGATCATGTATAGTTGAAAACATGAGTTTAGCTGGTACAGATTTAGGATTAGGAAGCGTATACTTAATGGGAGCTGTAATGGCTATAAATACTAATGAAGAACTTTTAAAAGAACTAGCTTTACCTGAAGGTTTTGTTCCTGTTTGTGCTTTAGCAGTAGGATATCCAACTAAACCTCTTGAAGAAAAGTCTAATAAACATCATATAAAAACTAATATAATCAAATAGTTAAAAAATCCCTCTGAGTTTTTTCTCAGAGGGATTTAAATATCTCTTATTAATTTTTAGTAGTTGAACTTTTATCATTATCTACAGGATAATTACGAACTACAAAAATCTCTACTCTTCTATTTTTAGTTCTTCCATCTTCAGTTGAATTATCATACTTAGGCTTATATTCACCATAAGCTCTTGTAGACATATGTGATGGGTTTAAACCACCTACACCCACCATATAATTAAGTACATTTATAGCACGTGAAGAACTTAAGTCTAAATTGGAATCATATTTACTATTTTTTATAGGAACATTATCAGTGTGACCCACAATCTCAATTTCATTATTAAGTGGCTTAAGAGACTTTGCAACTTGATTAAGTAAGGGTTCTACATCTTTAAGTATAGATGCATCTCCCGAATTAAATAACACAGCATCTTGTATTATTATGTTTAATCCTGCACTGTTAAGGTCAACTTTAACCTTATCTGAATAACCACTTGAGGATATTTCTTTTTCTATCATTGCCTTAACATCATTCATTTGATTTTCTTCCATGGTTTCATTAGTAACCACATCATCTACAGAAACCTTATCTCCGCTACCTTCCATTATCCCATTTCCACCACCAAGAACTGAATTAAATCCTTGGCTTACACTCTTTAATTTATCTTGATCTATCTTGCTCATAGCAAACATAACTATAAATAAAGCAAGTAAAAGTGTTAGCATGTCTGAATAAGGAATAAGCCATGTTTCATCTACGTGGTCTTCTTCATGATGTTTTTTCTTAGCCATCCCTATTCTCCTTTACTTTGATTTTCGTATCTCTCTCTATCCTTAGGTTCAAGCATACCAGAAAGCTTTGTTTCAATGCTTTTAGGGTTGTCCCCTGATTGAATAGATAAAATCCCTTCAAGTATTATGTACATTTTCTTAACTTCATCAGCTGATTTTCTTTTAAGTCTAGTTGCAAATGGATGGAAAATTACATATCCAAAGAAGATACCATAAAGTGTTGCAACGAAAGCTGCCGCAATCATATGTGCAAGCTTCTCTGTATCATTTAAGTTTGCAAGAGCACCTATAAGTCCAATAACCGCTCCCAAAACTCCAAGTGTTGGTGCAGAACCTCCCGCAGTTGTAAAAACAGAAGCACCTACACGATGTCTTTCTTCCAAAGAATCAATTTCAATTTCCAAAACTTCTTTTATGTAGTCAGGGTCTATCCCATCAACTACCATTCCTAATCCTTTTTTCAAGAACTTATTGTCCATCTTTTCTATTTCTTGTTCTAAGGATAATAATCCATTTTTTCTAGTAGCCTGAGCCATGGTAACTATTTGACTAACTATTCCTATTGGATCTTCTCCTTGTTTATCACTAAATAAGGCTCCAAATATTTTTGGTATTTTAAGAAAATCCTTTTTAGGAAAAGAGTTCATTACCGCTGCAAATGTACCAACAAGAATTATTATTGCTGCCGCTGGATTTAATAATACTGCAACATCCGCTCCTTTTACAATCATTCCTACAACTATTGCTAAAAGTCCTGTAATAACACCTATAATTAAAAATATATCCATATTATCCCCCTGAATTGCTATTATAACTTACAAAATTAAAATTAATTATATTATAACACTCCAATTTTAAATCAAAAAATCCTTTATCTAATGTATTTTTGTCTAAAATTGCTTACAAAATCTTAATTATATCCTTATAGCTCAACCATAGTACATTATTTGTTCTATTGTTATAACCAAATTAAAAAATATAACACAAACCTAATAATATTTTTAACTTTAATTTACAAAATTTTCTCTATCTATAGTTTTGTATACGTTTCTCCAATTCTTCTTTCGCATAAGCCCTTAGTTCTACAGGGGACATCACTTCTCCATAACCTATAAGTCCTAATATATAGTCCTTGGCATAATCATATTTATATAGATTTATAGTAGCTTTTATATACTCTACCTCTTCTTCCACTTTATAAATCTCAAAGTTCTTTAAAACATCATCGTTAATCTTTTTTATTTTAATAACAACTGGATATTTTTCAACTTCTGATCGACTGTTTATAAATTCCTTGCTACTTTCATTCCAATACTCTTCTAAAGAAAAGCTTCCTGGCAAAACAAATTCCTCTTCCAAAAGACTACATTCAAGTATCCTATCACATTTAAAAGTTCTTATCTCATTACTCTTTTCACAATAACCTATGATGTACCAGTCCATCTGCTTCACAACTATTCCATAAGGTCTTATATCTCTCTTTGATGAACCTCCTTTTTTATTTTCATAGCTAATGTTGATTTTCTTAAGCTTCCATATAGCTTCCATGAGAACATCAAGGGCGTTTATCTTGTTAAAAATTCCCCACCATGGAGTATCATCAACATAAAATCTTTTAGATATGTTGTTTATGTCTTTATTGATTTCAGCTGATAGACCTTTTTTCATTTTTAAAAGCGCATTATTAACCTTCATTGCCATGTCACTTTGTTTATCTGGTTTTATTCCCATTCCATTTAGATATAGGTTAATAAGTTCAGAGGCCTCAAAGTTTTTTATACCAACAGTATACCCTTCTACAAAGTGAATTCCTCCGTTTGGCCCAGTATCTGTTGTTAATGGGATTCCAGCTTCACATAGAGCATCAATGTCTCTATATATGGTTCTAACTGATGTTTCTAACTGATCTGCAAGTTCTTTAGCTTTTATTTTTCCCTTTGCTTCCACCAAAAGCAGTATTGAAATCATTCTATGTAATCTCATGAACATCACCTCATATTTTAAGGTAAATTATAAATTTATGACAATAAGTTGTCAACAATATCTTGTTATACTTAACCTATCAGAAATTGAAAGGGGAACTATTTATGAAAATAGGTATTTTAGGAACAGGTTTTGGAGCTTATCACGCTCAAATTTACAGTAAACTAAAAAATATAGATTCAATTATAATATGGGGAAGAGATGAGGTGAAACTTAGAAATATAAAAAATGATGTAAATATCGAGACAACAACAAATATCACTGATATTCTTGATGACCCTAATATCTTTTTAATAGATATATGTCTTCCAAGTTCATTACACAAAGAATATACTATAGAAGCTTTAAAAAATGGAAAACATGTATTTTGTGAAACCCCCGTAGCATTAACTCTTGAAGATGCTATTTTGATGGAACAAGCTTCTAAAAAGTATAACAAAAAAATCTTTGTAGATATGTTTATAAAGTTTGATGAACCTTATGATATTCTTTATAAGCTTGTAAAAGAAAATAAGTATGGAGAATTAAAAGCTCTACATTTAAAAAGAAAAACACCACCCTTATGGGGCTCTTTAGGTTTAGATGAAATTACAACAAAATTGATGTTACATGAATTTGATTTTGCTACTTGGCTCTTAGGCCCATCAGATGATATTCTATCAACCTCAACCCAAAAAGATAAAGATAAGGCCCATGTAGAAACTATCATGAACTATGAAAACTCCTTTGTTGAAATTCAATGTTCTTCCATGATGCCAGAATATCATCCTTTTACAACCTCTTATGAAGCTATATTTGAAAATGGAACCTTAGAATATTTAGAAAACGGATATTATAATAGAACAGAAAAGTCTTTAAAGCTATTCACTGATGACTGTCAGCAAGAAATCGAACTTTCTGAAGTTGATTGTTACGAAAGTGCAATCAAACATGTACTTGAGTGTATAGAAAAAGATGTACCAAGTAAGCTAAGTATTGATGATGCTATAATTTCATTAGAAACAGCACTTAAGGTTAAAGAAATCATATCATAATTCTGATAGGCCTTTACTTAAGAATTAGGCCCATCACACTAACTTATTTAATAAATTTTGTGATGGGCCTAATTACTTATTTACTTTTCTCTTTTATAAGTCCATTTTTATAGGCATATAAAAGCATGTTTAAATCACTTATCTGTTCATTAAGTTCGACTCCTATATCTGTATCTCTTACTCTTTGCCTTAGTTTAGCAGTTTCTAAGATAACTCTAGAGGATAATATATCAGTTTCTTCTTTGATAGCTTTTTCAGTAGATTCAAAAGGTTCATGAGAAACTAATAAAAGTCCAAAGGAGTTATATATCAAAGTGTATCCTGCTATTCCTGTCTTTTCTTGATAACTTTTAGAAAAACCACCATCAATGACAAGAAGTTTTCCATTTGCCTTAATAGGGCTTTCCCCTTTTATTCCTTCAACTGGTACATGTCCATTTATTATGTGATAGTTTTCTCCTTTAAGACCAAACTCAGCTGCAATATTATCACATAGAAATTCTTCATCTCTATATTTATAATAGTAGTTTTTCTCTTCTTTATGAGTTTTCTTATCCTTAAGAAAATATCTCTCAAAGGTAGCCATTTTATTTTTCCCAAACAAAGGAGAATTTTCTCCTATCCAAAGGTACCACATTATATCCATTCCATAGGATTTTCTTTCATTATCATCTTTATTAAAATATCCTTCTCTAGCTAGGGTATCAAACTTATCTAATAGATCTTTTCCCTTGTATACTCCACCATCTATTTCAACAGCCTTAAAATCTCCTTCTTCATCTAAAGGTATACATCCATGATACAACAAATTACAGTTGAATTTTAAATACATGCTACCTTTAGCAAACAAAAATCTTATATGCCTATTTAGTTTCTCGCTATTTATAAAAGAATGTGTAAGTTTATTTATAAGTTCCTCTTCCTCAAGAGTAAGTTTATAAGGATTGTCCTTATCTATCGTTGGAAAAAAGCTATCTATAAGCTCATATTCTTCCCCCTCAAGTTCAAGTTTACCATTAGCGAAATTAATATTATTAAGAATAAGCCTATCATCCATCTTAAACTCTTTTCTTCTTTCTATAATTTCTCCTTCTAGTTTAAACTGAATTACACTTATAGCTTTATGCATCTTTGAGATAAGTACTGCTTCTTTATTACTATATTCCCTGCTGCATTCAAAGGTTGGTATAAATCTTTCACAGGGATCATCTTTGTAATACTCAATTGCAAAGGTAGCAAGTGGCAATAAATTAATTCCATAACCATCTTCTAAAGTATCTAGATTCGCATATTTCGCTGATATTCTAAGAACATTTGCAACACATGCCCTAGAGCCTGAAGCTGCCCCCATCCATAAAATATCATGGTTTCCCCATTGAATATCCACAGAATGATATTTTTCTAAAGTATCTAATATTATATCCGCTCCTGGTCCTCTATCAAAAATATCTCCTATTATATGTAGCCTGTCTATAACAAGCCTTTGTATAAGATTAGAAAGTGCTATGATGAAATCTCTAGCCTTATCTATATCTATTATAGTTTTTATGATTTCTTTATAATAAGCATCTTTATCTTCTTTATTTTGATGTTCATGTAAAAGCTCTTCTATTATATATGAAAACTCTTTAGGAAGTGCTTTTCTAACCTTAGAACGAGTATACTTTAAAGATACAGTTCTACATAGTTCAATTAATCTATATAGAGTTATTCTATACCAGTCATCAACATTCTCTTCTTGCTCTAATATAATATCTAGTTTCTGCTCAGGATAGTATATTAAAGTTGCCAAGCTTCGTTTATCACTTTCCCTTAAGGTTTCTCCAAATATATCATCTAATTTTCTCTTTATTACTCCTGAAGCGTTTTTTAATATATGCTTTAGAGCCTCATTTTCTCCATGAACATCTGTAATAAAATGTTCTGTTCCTTTAGGTAGGTTTAAAATAGCCTTTAAGTTAATTATTTCGGTGCTTGCTGCATTTATTGTTGGGTATTGTTCTGCTAATAAGTTCAGATATCTTATATTTTTTATTACATTTTCTTTATTTATCTGCAATTCCTTATTCACAAAATCACTCCTAATTCACAATTAGTATATCACATATACATTTATGCTATATTATTAAAGTTTAATAACAATATCTTACTACGTTCACCTTTTAAAAACAACATTTACTGGAAATTGTAACTTTTTATTTACCACGTTGTTTATTTTCATGAACCATCTTAATGAAACTTTACTTTATATGTTAAAATAGTATTATACTTATTAGATATTAAAAGGAGTTGTTTTATATGCAAGATTTTAATTTTTACACACCTACTCAAGTTGTTTTTGGTAAAAAAGGTGAAGATAAGGTAGGAGAACTAGTTAAAGCCCTAAATTGTAAAAAGGTATTAGTTCACTTTGGAGGAAATAGTGCCAAGAAATCTGGTTTATTAGATAGAGTTTTTGATTCTTTAACCCAATCAGGAATCGATTACGTAAGTCTTGGAGGTGTAGTTCCAAATCCTAGACTTTCTAAAGTTTATGAAGGTATCGATTTATGTAAAAAAGAAAATGTTGATTTTATTTTAGCTATTGGCGGAGGAAGTGTTATAGACTCCGCTAAAGCAATTGGTTATGGTATGGCAAATGATTGTGACGTGTGGGATTTTTATATGAAAAAAGCTGTTCCAACAGGCTGCCTACCTATAGGAACTATACTTACTTTGTCTGCTGCAGGTAGTGAAATGAGTAATTCTTCTGTAATAACTAACGAAGAAGGATGGCTTAAGAGAGGCTGCAATTCAGACTACTGTCGCCCAAAATTTGCAATAATGAATCCTGAGTTAACATATACACTTCCACCATATCAAACAGCTAGTGGTTCTACAGATATTCTTATGCATACCATGGAGCGTTACTTTACTCAAGGTGGAACTATGGAACTTACTGATGGTATAAGTGAAGCTCTTATGAGAACAGTAATTAATAATTCCAAAATACTTATGAAAGATCCAACTAACTATGAAGCACGTGCTGAAGTTATGTGGGCTGGAAGTCTTTCTCATAATGGATTAACAGGTTGTGGTTCTATAGGTGATTGGGCTTGCCATCAATTAGAACATGAACTAGGTGGAATGTTTGACGTAGCTCATGGTGCTGGATTAGCTGCTGTTTGGGGAAGCTGGGCAAGATATGTTTATAAATATAACGTAGCTCGTTTTGCTCAGTTTGCTGTAAATGTTCTTGGAGTTCCTAATGATTTTTCTGACCAAGAAAAAACTGCTTTAGCTGGTATTGAAGCTATGGAAGCTTACTATAAATCAATAGATATGCCTATTTCTATAAAAGAACTTGGTGTTGAGCTTAATGATGAACAAATTCACGAGCTTGCTTATAAATGCAGCTTCCAAAAAACTAGAACTATTGGAGGCGTAAAAGCATTAAATATGGAAGACATAATAGAAATCTATAAAATGGCTAGATAGTTAATATAAAAGAGTTAATAGTGATTGTTGAAAATCCTTCACTATTAACTCTCTTAATTATCAATATAAAATGAGTGCAATGAAACTATAGACATTCATAAATAGATTCTTCTAAAACATCCATCCCATATTTAACCTGTTCATCGGTCATAACTAATGGCGGTAAAAATCGAATTACATTTCCTAAAATTCCTGCATTTAAAAATATAACTCCTTTTTTATAACACTTTCCGATTATCTCTTTTACTAAAGCTGAGGCTGGCTCTTTTGTTTCTTTATCTTTTACAAGTTCTATTGCCATCATGGAACCTAGTCCTCTAACATCACCAATTACATCGTATTTTTCTCTCATGTCACTTAGTCTTTTGTGCATATATTCTCCAAGTTTTTGTGACTTTTCACATAGGTTTTCTTTTTCTATTTTTTCTATTACTTTAAGGGCAGCTATACATCCAAGTGGACTTCCAGAATAAGTTCCCCCTATGCCTCCAACACAAGCAGAATCCATTATTTCTTTCTTTCCTACTACTGCACTTAAAGGAATTCCTGCTGCAATGGATTTTGATAAAGTTATTAAATCTGGCTCTATTCCATAATGTTCATAGGCAAACATCTTTCCTGTTCTTCCAAAACCAGCTTGAATCTCATCTACTATAAAAACTATATTATTGTCATTACAGATTTTTTGAAGTTCCTTCATGTACCTTGCTTGTGGAACTACGAAACCACCTTCCCCTTGTAAGGGTTCAACTATAAGGCAAGCTATCATATCTGGAGAAAGTGTTGTTTTCAGCATACTTTTTAAGCTATCTATACATTCCTCAACATACTCTTCTTCTGAAACCCCAAATGGTGCTCTATAAGCATAAGGAAACTCAAACTTATAAGTTTCTGGTGCAAATGGACCAAATCCATTTTTGTATGGCTTGTATTTACTTGTTATAGACATAGTCATGTTGGTACGTCCATGGAAAGAACCTGTAGCTGATAATATTCCTGTTTTCTTAGTGTAGGTTCTAGCAAGTTTTATTGCATTTTCTACTGCCTCTGCTCCACTATTTGCAAACATAACCTTCTTCTCATAATCACCAACTGTTATTTCAGTTAACTTCTTTGCCAAAGCTCCATAAGATTCATAAGTCACTACATTGTAGCCTGGATGTATATATTTTTCTATTTGTTCTTTTAAAGCATCAACAACCTCTTCATCGCAATGCCCAACATTTTGAACCCCAATAGCTGCTGCAAAATCTAAAAATACATTTCCATCAACATCTTTAATTAAAGCTCCTTTTGCTTCTTCAATAGCTATATCCGTGGATACAGATACGCCGTCAGCTACATACTTTTTTCTCTCCTCCAAGATCTCCTTTGATTTAGGTCCTGGTATTTCGGTTACTATTTTTACGTTTAATTCCTCTATCATAAATAAGTCCTCCTAACAATGATAATCAAAAAAAAATGAGAGCCCATGTTAACTAACATGAAGACTCCCTTGTCCCTAATGGTTCAATTTAACTTATATTTATCTGATGTCTAGCCACTGTAACTCTCCCCTATTAAAATGGGAGATAACAGGGGCACGACCCTAGATAAGTTCNNAGTTCAACTAACCTTCAGTGGGAGATTAAAACTCCCTCTGAAGCTAAGTTTCACTTATATTCTAATACTTTCACTTTCATATTTCTATGTCCAAGTCCCATAAGCTTTTTGTCTATATTGGCTAAAGCATCTTTTGTATGTTTAGTGCTATTCTCACTTTCATACAATCATTAAAGTTGTGCAAATCACAATTTAATAATTCTTCTATTTTTTTAATCTTATACTTAAGAGTATTTCTATGCAGAAATAACTTCTCTGCAGTAACTGTTATATTACAGTTTTCATTTAAATAAGTATCTAATATCTCAATTAAATCTTTATCTTTGTTATCTTTACTGCTGATTGCTCCTAGGGTATCTCTAAAGTAATTTTCTAAAACATGTTTGTTTTTAATATTAAATAAAAGAGAATAAACTCCCGCATCTTTATATTTTATTACAGTATTATTAAGTCCTTCACATTTTAAGCTATCAATAGCTATCTCAGCTTCATTTAATGACTGCTTCATCATTTTTAAATCCTTATACGGATTCCCAATACCTGCACTTACAGTAATTCCATCAATACGTTTGTGAATTAACTGCTGAATTTCTATTAAAGCCTTCTCCACTCTTTTCATAAAGTTTTCTTCTGACTTTGCAAAAAAGATAACAGAATCATCCTTATCTATTATTGGAACCTTTAGTGCGTGTTTTTCTAATACATCTTGTACTAATTTTCTGAAAGTTACTTTAAGTTTAGATATACTAACTTCATCATCTAAATCTTTTAACTTCAAATACTTTTCAAATCCATCTATATCTATGACACATATACAACATTCCCCTGATAAATTGTACCCAAAATAGGCAGCCTTTTGTATAGCATCCCCTTCTAATTCTCCATCTCCAAAAAGTATATTGCTTAAAAAGTGAGTAAGAGAATTTTCTTCTATACGAGACAGAACAATTGCGTTACTTATTTCTCTTGAAACCTCAACTAGCTTTACCGCCCAAGGAAGTTCAAACAAAGGCATTCCTAGTTTATTTGCAAGTTCAATAGCTTCACTTGGCACAGTTTTTATATAAGGTCCAACATTTACTACTAGTCCTGCTCCATTTCTTTCATCAATACCCTTTATAAAATCTAATAACATCTCAGTATTATCCTTAATACCAACCCCAGTTATAAAGATAATCTCTCCCCCTTGAAGCCACTTAATTCCTTCTAATGGGTTTTCAAAACATTCCGCTACATATATCCATTCTACACACTTCTCAAGTCCAGTTTCCCCTCCAACAATTTGAAGAGTTTTTAATGAATCTAATTTAAGTATATCTCTCACAGAAATTGACACAACATCCACCCTATTTCATAATTTATTTTAAGAAATCACCATTTACTTATATTATTTTTATCATATATTTATATATAAAAATACCCTTTTAGGTAATTTCTTTAATAAATTTAGCTGAATTTCTGCATCCTTTTTTCTAGCATTTTAACCAACTGAGAAAGAGGTAGGCTTAAAATAAGATATGCTACTGCTAAAAGCGTATAAGATTCAATTGTCAAAAATGATTGTGACGCATAACTTTGAGTTCGTAGAAGTAATTCACTAACTGCAACATAAGCTAAAAGTGATGTATCCTTTAACATCATAACCAAATAATTACCGAATACAGGAACAACATTTCTAAGCGCTTGAGGAATTATTATTCTTACTAATAGCTGTGTGTTAGTAAGACCAAGCGCTAAAGCTGCCTCAGTTTGTCCAATCTCTATTGCAAGTATTGAAGATCTTATTACTTCTGATATATAACATCCATAGTTTATTCCAAGTCCCAAAATCCCTGCTGTTAATGAGCTTATCCTAAACTGATACCCAGGATTCCAAAACTGTACAATCATTGATATCAATAAAGGTACAACATAATACATATATACTAGTTGTACTAAAAGCGGTGTTCCTCTTATAAACTCCAAAATCACAGTTAAAATGCCTCTTAATATCTTAAATTTACTTATACGCCCAATTGCTATAAATAATCCTAATATCATTGCCAGTAAAAAACCAAATATAGTCGCCTGCAAAACAATCCATAAACCATCAATTAATGAAGGCACTAAATACTTAAATGCAGTATAAAAATCTAAGTTAGCTAAAATATCCATATAAGTTACCTCCTCTTTCTAAAAAAGAATCCAAAAGGATTCTTTTTTATTATTTACTCTGACCATCTTCCACTGAAACAAAATAATCTTTGTTCATTCCATACTTCTCAAGTAATTTAAGTACTGTTCCATCTTCTTTCATCTCATCAAGCTTTTCATTAACTGCATCTGCTAAACTTGTATCATCTTTTCTAACAGCAGCTGCTACCATTCCTGAAGCTTCTGCTTCATATGGAGATAAGATCTTTAAACTAAGACTGCTGTCTTGTGATAATGTGTATCCTGCAACCATACCATCTGTTATACATGCATCAATTTTTCCAGTGTTAACAGCTAACATAAGTTCAGATTGACTACCAAATACCTTAACTTCTTTTACTTGACCTGCTTGTTGCCATTTTTGAGCTGTTTCTAGGAAGGCTGTTCCCTTTTGTCCACCCAAAACTAAATTTTTCAAATCATCTTTACTAGTGACTTTAGAATCTTTAGGTATAACTATAGCTTCACCTTCTTTGTACCATATGTTTGTAAACAAGGCTAACTTCTTGCGTTCTTCTTTAACATACATTCCGTCTGTTACCATATCAACAGAGTTATTATTTAACTCAACTAAAAGATTTTCAAAAGGTATCTGCTTCATTTCAACTTTATTAATTCCAAGTCTTTTTGCAATTTCTTTAATTATTTCAGCATCAATACCACTAAACTCATTTGTCTTTGCATCAATAAAAGCAAATGGTGCATCATTTGAAGATGCTACTGTAAGAACCCCTTTTTCTTTTATTGTAGTTAAAGTATCCTTTTTCCCACTACTTGCTGCTGTGGACTTTCCACCACATCCTGTCATTACCGAAACTGAACTTATTAACGCAAGAATAACTAATAATTTTTTATATCCCCTTTTCATATACATTCCCCTTTTTATGTTTATTTTTAAAGCCTAAGCTTCTAAAGCAAAATCACTTAATACTCTTGATAAAAACTCTTTTGTTCTTTTGTGTTTTGGTTCTGTAAACATGTCTTTTGGATTTCCTTCCTCAACTATATATCCTTTTTCCATAAATATAACCCTATCTGATACATCTCTTGCAAAACCCATTTCGTGAGTTACAACCACCATTGTCATTCCATCTTTAGCTAATCTTTTCATAACATCTAATACATCTCCAACAAGTTCTGGGTCTAGTGCAGAAGTTGGTTCATCAAATAAAAGCATTTTAGGCTCCATTGCAAGTGCTCTAGCTATAGCAACCCTCTGCTGTTGTCCTACTGATAAAGTTTTCGGATATGCTTCTGCTTTATCCTTTAATCCTACTCTATCTAAAAGTTCAAGTGCATAGGCTCTTGCTTCTTTTTTACTTTTTCTTTTTGTAAGAACTGGTGCAAGCATAACATTTTCTAAAACTGTATATAAAGGAAATAGATTAAATCTCTGAAATACCATACCTACCTCTTCTCTAAGACTTCTGCTATCAATACCCATATCAAGAACATTGTTACCATTATAATAAAGCTTTCCATCGTTAGGTATTTCAAGTAAATTAAGACATCTTAATAATGTACTTTTACCTGATCCTGATGGGCCTATTATGCATACTACTTCCCCTTCTTGTATATCCAAACTTATATCCTTCAAAACTTCTAAATCACCAAATTTTTTAGATAATCCTAAAATGTTATACATCATTTTATCACCCTCCAACTCAAATAAAAAAGGTGCACTGATTTCTAATTTCAGTGTACCTTTGCATTTAAAATTTACTTATTTATATTCTTTTATTTATAATCTTATCTATCAGATAAATGTATATTATCATATTTCTAATCTCTAAGTCTATTTACTTTACTGACAATATTTTAGTGCAGTATGAACAATATATTTTAAAAATTTGTTTAAAGTGCACTATAATAAATTTCTTTAATTTCTTCTATGGTAAATTCTTTAGGATGATTTAGGATGCTTGGTTTTGAAACCTTCATACAATTATCAGCCATCCATGTAACGTCTTCCTTTTTAACTCCAAGCTCACCTAAGGTAACCTTAAGATTAAGATCTTCTAAAAGCTTATTTATAAGCTCAGAACATTCACTGGCATGACTTCCCCCTAATAACTTAGCTATATCACCATACTTCTCTATATCACTTTCCCATGACTTTTGGGCTATTACAGGCGTTAAAGCCGCAAGTCCTTTTCCATGGACAACATCATAAAGCCCACTTACCGGATGTTCAAGTCCATGAGGCGCTGTAACTCCCGCTATACCAATTACCATTCCTCCTAAAGTACTTGCCAAAGTTACCTTTTCTAATGCATCTAAATCACTAGGATCATTATAAACCTTCACTAAATTCTCAGAAAGCAGCTTCATTCCATAAAAAGCCTGTATACTGGTTAGTGGTTGACCAATCTTAGAAACATAAGCCTCCATGTTATGACAAAGAGCATCAAACCCTACTGATGCAAGTATTGCTTTCGGCATAGTCATCATAAGTTCTGGATCTATAATTGAAGCTTTTGCAATGATTGCATTAGTTCTAAGTGATTTTTTATCCTTGGTTTCAGGATTTGTAAGCACTGAAAAACTATTTCCTTCACTGCCTGTACCACATGTAGTTGGTACTAAAACTGTAGGTAAAGCTTCTGCTCCTTCCTTTAATCCAAATATATATTCAGATATATCCCCAGGATTTTTTGAGGAGAAAGCTATACTCTTGGCTGCATCCATAATACTTCCTCCACCAAGAGCTAAGATAACATCACAACCTGTTTCCTTTATTATATCTACTCCCTCATATACAGTTGTAGTTAAAGGGTTTTGTTCCACCTTATCAAAAATCTCATATTCTATATTTTCTTCCTTTAGTAAAGATATAGCTTTATCAAGTAAACCACTTTTTTTAGTACTACTTCTTCCTGTTACGATAAGTGCTTTCTTTCCATACTTGGCTACCTCTATTCCAATCTCTGAACTTCTTCCTCTTCCAAAAAGTAAATTTACAGGTAAATTATAATTAAAATTCATCATAAGACCTCCCAAACTTCATCCATAATATAAAAAAGTGCCTTTATTAATAAAATAAAGACACCTTTGTTTACACAATAATAGCATATCACTCTAAGTTATTCTATAAATCCTCTAAACAAGATTTTAGTGCAGTTTGAACAAATTAAACCCCATTATCAACTAAAGCCTTATTTTTTATAAGGAAAAAGCTTAAGATAAATAGAAATGTACCTGTTCCTATAAGTAAATATTCTATTTTAATCATATCTGCTATAGGCCCAAAGACAAGCATCCCTAAAGGCATCATAGAACTAGATATCATTCCAAACACTCCAAAAACTCTTCCTAAATAATCAGGTTCAACTTTCTCTTGTAGTAAAACTGTAGAAGGCGTATTAAACATAGGCATAACTATTCCAAAGATCCCCATAAACATTAAGTATATATAAAAGCTTGGAACTATTCCAAGGGCTATGGTGCATCCTGCCGAAACAAAACTTGAAAAAGCCATAGAGTATACCCTATTTTTAAAACCTCCCCATGAAGCCATGATGATTCCACCTAAAATCATACCTATTGAAAAGGTTATTTCTATAGCGGTTAATCTCCATACATCATTTCCAAAACTCCTAGTAACTTGAAGTGGAGTTAAAAAAGCTGCTGGCGTAAACAAGAAGAAGAAAATTGCACAAAATATAAAGAAATTTCTTACATAATGATGACCCCTTATATATGCAAGACCTTTGAGCATGTCTTCAAAATAACTTAAATCTGAATTTTCTAATGCTTTTTTATGAGCCTCAACCCTCAAGAATATCACTAAAATAGAAATACCTATAAAAGCTGTAACTATATCAATAAAGAAAATAGTTACTATTGAAGCTTTAGTTAAAAGTGCTCCACTTATCATTGGAGATACAAGCATAATTATTGATTGTATACTTCCATTTGCTGCGTTTGCTTTTGTTAATTTATCTTCTGGCACTATCTGCGGCAAAAATGCACCAACTGCAGGTGTTTGAACTCCCGCGCCTAATGCTCTAATAGCTGCTACAACAAAAAGAAGCCACATCTCTCTATATCCTAACATAAATACTATAGCTAAAATAAGTGTTGCAAGTGCAATTGCGGAATCTGCTGCTATAATAAGTTTTTTACGATCATATCTATCTGCCCATACTCCTGCAAAAGGAGATAGAAAAAATGTAGGTAAAAATCCACATATAATGTATACAGTCATCATTACTCCAGATTGAGTATTCATGGTAACATACCACATGATAGCATATTGAACTAATGATGAACCAAAAAGCGATATTGTTTGGCTAGATAAAAAAAGTACTATGTCTTTTTTCCAGTTTCTATTCATATTAATTATTCGCTCCAATCATTTAAAATTTAGAAGTGAACTGTTGTTCTTATATTATATATAAGGATAGCTGCTTTATCAAATACTTTTTAACTTTTTATGGATAAATTTTAAACAAAAAAGAACGCTGCGAGTATTCACAACATTCTTCTCTCTTCTATAATTTAAATCTATATCCTGTTCCCCATAATGTCTCAATAAATTCTGGATTAGAAGGATCTTTTTCAATCTTTTTTCTTATTCTTTGAATATGTACTGGTATAGTTGCAGTATCACCATAAAACTCATCTCCCCAGATTTTATCAAAGATATGCTCCTTGGTAAACACCACATTAGGATTTGAAGCTAAAAGTAATAAAACTGAATATTCCTTTGAAGTCATCTGAATTTCTTTTCCATAAACCAAAACTCTGTGAGATGAAGTATTTATCTCTAGTCCTCCATGGCTTATTATTTCAGAAGAGCTTTTGTCATTTCCCTTAAGTCTTTCATATCTATTTATGTGGGATTTCACTCTAGCTGTAAGTTCAGCTGGGCTAAAAGGTTTTGTTAAATAATCATCTGCTCCAAAGTCAAGCCCTCTTATTTTATCTATATCCTCACTTCTTGCAGATACAACTATTATAGGAATCTCATACTTTTTTCTAACTTCTTTTATTATTTCATAACCATCTACATTGGGAAGCATTAAATCTACTATTATTAAGTCATATCTACCTTCTAAGGCGAGTTTAAGTCCCTTTGCTCCATCAGTAATAATTTCTGATTTATATCCATTAAGCTGAAGATAATCTCTTTCCATCTCAGCTATATTTATATCATCTTCAATAATTAAAATTTCTCTCATCTCTTACTCTCCTTCTTCTATGGGAAGTGTTATAGTAAAACAAGTTCCTTCATTCATCTTACTTTCAGCCTTTATACTTCCTCCATGAGCATCAACTAATTCCTTAGATATAGCTAAACCTAACCCAGTGCTCATTAAGTCTTTAGTTCTAGCATAATCTATTCTATAAAATCTATCAAATATATAAGGAAGTTTTTCCTCTGGGATTCCCTCTCCATTATCCTTTATATCAATATTTATAAAACCATTATTAACATATAGCTCAACATCTATCTTAGTTTCTTTATTGGAATTATCGTTAATTCCATCTGTAGGTGCGTATTTCACTGCATTTCCTATAATATTTCTAAAAACCTGATGTATCCTTTTTCTGTCTATTTTAACTATTAGCTCTTCTCTTATTTTACTTTCATAACTAAAGTATATATTTTTGTCTTCCAGTTCAAACTGAAATTCTTCCATTAAATCTCCCATAAAGTTTCCTATATTTATTAATTCAAAATTAAACTCTAACTTCTGCATATCAAGCTTTGAAAACAAAAATAAATCATCTATAAGCTTATTCATATAACCAGCATTATTATATATTATCTGATTATATTTCTTTATGGTTTCTTTCGGTAAATCTTCAGTATAGGCCATAGTTTCAATATATCCTTGAATAGAGGTTATTGGAGTTTTTAAATCATGTGAAATATTGGCTATAAGAAGTTTTCTATTTTTCTCATACTCTTTTTTTAATTCTTCACCCTCTTTAAGCCTTTTTGCCATTTCGTTAAAGGATTTTATAACCATATCAACTTCACTATTTTCCTCACAAGCAACATTAATCCCATAATTTCCTTTAGCTATCTCCACAACTCCCTCATTTAAATGTTGAAGTGGAACTAAAATTCTTTTCTCTATACTAGCTAAAAATAATATCTGACCAATTCCTCCAAGTAAAATTAATGACATATAGATAACTCCTATAGCACTAAATCCTATATATCTAAATAACACATAACATATAACTAAATTAAATACTAAGAAAAAAAACCTGGTGTACTTAACTTTAGAATAATACCACTGAAATCCCCTATTGTTTCTATGTATCCTTTCAAGGCTCTTCTTAAAATTCTTCTCTATCCTATGTTTCTCCTCATGTCGTTCCCTATTAGTTAGATAATCTTTTTTAGTAAGTTCCTCAACGTCTTTTTGATATTCTCTAAACAATTCAAAAGAGTCTAAATTAGTTTTTATATTCCTAAGATCCTCTTCAGCATGATACTGTATATGCCTATTGAACTTTATCTCAAGAGATTTTTTCAAGTTTTTTAATTTTTTCTTCATTATATATGCTCCTAGATTTAATAGTATTAACCTTATTTTACATCTAACTCTTAAACATATTTTAACGTATTTATAAAGAAAGTATAAAGTGAATTTCTATTTAAAAATTATTTATATTTGTTTATAAATTTTTTATAGCTCTTTTAAATGAAGTTTAAACCTGTCCATTAATATAAACCTGTAAGAAAAATTCTAGGAGGAAAAAACTAATGGCAAATATTATTGAAGTAAAAAATTTCACAAAACAATTTGGAGAATTTACAGCTGTAGACAATATATCTTTTGAGGTTGAAGAAGGAAGTATATTTGCATTCTTAGGACCAAATGGTGCTGGAAAAAGTACAACCATAAACACACTATGTACCATCATAGATAAAACTGATGGTACCTTAACCATAAATGGAAATGAGGTATCTAAGGAAAAAGGAAAGGTTAGACGTGATATTGGAATAGTATTTCAAGATTCAACTTTAGATAATAAACTAACTGTAGAAGAGAACTTAAAATTTCATTGTGAATTTTACAATGTACCAAAGGAAGACATTCAAAACAGAATAAACTTTGTATTAAACTTAGTAGATCTTGAATCTTGGAGAAAAGCTCCTATAAATAGCCTTTCTGGAGGTATGAAAAGAAGAGTAGAAATAGCAAGAGGACTAGTTCATTACCCTAAAGTTTTATTTCTAGATGAACCTACTACAGGTCTTGACCCTCAAACAAGAGCGAACATCTGGGAATACATATACAAGCTTCAAAAACAAAAAAACATCACTATCTTCTTAACAACTCATTACATGGATGAAGCTGAAATATGTGACAAGGTGGCTATCATGGATCATGGTAAAATAGTTGCTTTTGATACACCTAATAATCTTAAAAAAGAACACACAGGACTTGTAACTAAAATAGGTGTATCAAAGGTATATGATTTTGTTGAGTATCTAAAAATGAACCATATAAAGTATAAACAGGAAGAAACCATGTTTACCCTATACTCAAACAACTTAAAGAAAATAATAGAACTAACATCTAATTTTAAAGATATAATCACAGATCTAGAAACTACTAAAGGTACACTTAACGATGTATTTTTAGCTATAACAGGAAAGGAGATAAGAGCATAATGCGTGGAATGACTGCTATTTTAAAAAGAAATCTAATAAACTTTACAAGGAACAAAACTCAACTTATATTCTCAATAGTTATGCCTTTATTTATGCTTTTTGTTTTCTCATTTGTTATGAAACCAACAACAGCTGATATCAGTCAGCCTATCAACTATTTGATATCAGGCATAATAATAATGTCAGTTTTTCAATCTTCCTTAAGTAACTCTACTAATATATTAGAAGATATATCAATGGGGTTCATGAAGGAAATCATAGTCTCACCTATAGAAAGATGGAAAATCTCTATTGGACAAGTACTATCATCAACTATCATAGCTGTTATTCAAGGTCTTTTGATTATCATAATTGCATTATTCATGGGTCTCACACTTGATGCACCTCAATTTATTCAAATGATAGCTGTGATGACCCTAGTAGGTATAACCTTCAGTTCCATGGGCCTATTCTTAGCAACTGTTGCTAAGAAATCAACTACTTTCCAAGTTATGATTACTGCATTTACTTTACCATTAACCTTTTTGTCAGGCGCTTATATACCTACAACCATTATGCCAAAAATCCTTAGACCTTTTGTATACATAAATCCATTAACCTACACAACATCTATATTCAGATATATAGCTTTAAAAATGAATGATCTATCAACAGCTGAACTTGTAAAAGAAGGAGTTTCTTTTGATATTCATGGTTTCATAGTTGGGCCCTTCACAGGAATACTAATCATAATCATCATGGGCCTTATCTTCTTCTCACTATGCGTATATAAATTCAATAAGGCAGACTTTTCAGATGTTAAAGTATTTAACCCTGAAAGATAGTCATATATAAATATCAAAGGCCCAAGTTCATGAAACTTGGGCTTATGTTTTTATGATGGGCCTCTTTATGGGCCTTTTATATTTTCTTATATTCTCACTATCTTAAACCACCAATATATGAAACATTTAATATTTCCTCCTAAAAAATTAAATACCTTAACCAAGCATCTCTTTAACTTCACTTTCTTTCTGAAATAATAGACATCCTCCATCATGTTCTCCCATAAGCATTCCTGTTTCATTAAGCTTTCTAAACAAGGGTGATTTTAATGCTGCCCTCAATGAATGTTCCTTAAGGTTTATATCTGAATAAGGTGAAAATGGACATGGTTCTGCTGAGCCATTAACATTTATATGAAAGAAACCTCTTCCAGCAGCTAAACATCCACCTGAATATTTCTCATCTCCTGGGAAGGATATAAACACTGCATCTTCATAACTTGCTCTTAGTTCTTGCTGCTTAATTTCTAATATTTCACGTTCTAAATTAGTTGGAGCAAGATACTTGGTTTCCTCTATTACAGGAACATACTCAACAAAAACTACAGCTCTACAACCTTTGTCATATAATTTTTGAAAGAATTCCTTGCTAGTTACTGTATTTACATTCTCTGTAGTTACTGTAACGGATGCTCCATACAAAAGACCAGCATCTTTTAAGGTATCCATTGCTTTCATTATAGTATTGTAAGTTCCAAACCCTCTTCTATTATCTGTCTGCTCCCTATCCCCTTCAATACTTATGATAGGTACAAGATTTCTATTTTTATCAAACAACTTTAAATTATCTTCTCTAAACAAAGTTCCATTTGTAAACACAGGGAAAATTATTTCCTTAATCTCAGCCGCTTTTTCTATAACATCTCTTCTCATTAAAGGCTCCCCACCAGCAAGTAATATAAATGAAACTCCCATTTCTTTTGCTTCTTTAAATAATTCTGCCCATCTTTCTGTACTCATTTGTTTATTCTCTAAGCCTTCACCACAAGATTTATTTTCTCTAGCATAACAACCCTTACAAAATAAATTACAGTTACTTGATATACTTGAAATTAAGAAAGCTGGAACATTCTCTCCTTTTTCTATAAAAGCTTCCCTTCTCTTTTTAGCTTCTTTACTTGCTAAAGCATATTTAACCACAAAAGCAGTTTCCTTTGGATTTTTAAGAGAAGCTTTAACTATTCCCTTAACTATATTCTCTATCCCATTACTAACATAATCCGATAATAAGTTTTTCTAAATCTTTTCATTTTAAAGCTATTTTAACATATAATTTTAACTATAATGATTTACCTTTTATAAAATTTATAATATACTATAAATATAAATATCATATCAATTGATATTCATTTTCATTATGTAAGATTGTAATTTGAGATTATATATATTATCACTTTAAAGGAGGACGATACATGAATAACGTTTTATTTGCTTTTGGACTAACACTTTTTGCTGGTTTATGTACTGGCATAGGAAGTGCGTTAGCCTTTTTCACAAAAAAGACAAACACAAAATTTTTATCTATAAGCCTTGGTTTTTCAGCTGGAGTCATGATTTATGTTTCTATGATTGAAATATTTTTTAAGGCCAAAGATGCTCTTGTAGCTGAACTAGGATTAAAGTCTGGTTCCTGGGCTACTGTTGGTGCATTTTTCGGTGGAATGTTTATAATAGCACTTATTGACAAGCTTATCCCAAGTGGAGAGAATCCTCACGAAGTTCATTCAGTTGAGGATATAAACGACAAAACCTCAGACCCAAAATTACTAAGGATGGGAATATTCACAGCACTAGCTGTAGGTATTCACAATTTTCCAGAAGGGCTTGCTACTTTTATATCAGCTCTTCAACAGCCATCTATAGCTATACCAATAGCTGTAGCCATAGCAATTCATAATATTCCGGAAGGAATAGCTGTATCTGTTCCAGTATATTATGCAACAGGGGACAGAAAAAAAGCTTTCTTCTATTCATTCCTATCTGGACTTTCTGAACCTATAGGCGCATTGATTGGATATTTAGTATTAATGCCATTTATAAATGACTTTGTATTTGGAATAATTTTTGCAGGAGTTGCTGGAATAATGGTATTTATATCTTTAGATGAACTACTTCCTTCAGCACAAAAGTATGGCGAACATCATCTATCCATATACGGCTTAGTAGCTGGTATGATAGTTATGGCAGTAAGTTTATTGCTATTTATATAAGAAAAGACCGTGTACTGGTTTGAGTATACGGTCTTTCTTTCTATTTACTTAGATCAATATCTATTCTATATCTATCATCAATTTCAGGTTCTGTAATCATAGGTATAGCAATCTTATATTTTTTATTCTTATCAACAGCTGGTAGTTTTATTGAAACAATTTTTTCTGCTTGATTCTCCATTACAGCTCTATCTCCATCTTCTGCTCTTTCAGTGTCTTTATAATCTTCATCCAAAATTACAGCCTCATTAATGTTACCATAATCGTAAGCTCCATTTCCTTCTAACTTAAAGGTTAATTTCGTATATTCATGTGTAACTTCAATATTCTTTATTGTAACTGAATTATTATCACTAACTTTTATCGTTTGGTTAATAAGATTTTCCATAGGTACAAACTCCCTATTCTTGTCAATGTTGTATACATGGATTACTTCATCTAGTGCATATCCCTTTGACTTCTCTTCTTGTGTTACAGGTCTGCTTTTAGTTATAACTTCCTGCTTATCACTTTGATTGTTTTTTGTAGTTTGTAGTATTGGATATGAAAATCCATTAACATCTTGCCTCTTTTTTCCCCATTCCTTAAACACCGGAACTACAGTTAATGATTCAACAGTGGATAGATCATCAAATATCTCTATCTTTCCTTCATTTGTATTATCATATTTTCCTGAATAATTTATGGTGTTTCCTAAGGGACTTATGGTCATTTTATCAAGAGTTAATGTACTATTTGGTATTTTTATGTTTTTATCTAGGTTTATAACTTTAGAATTAGAAACATTGTTCATTTTGCTTACATTAAATGTAACTATTTATCTTCAAGCTTGTCTACATAGTTTATAATATCTAATCGTTCTTCTAATTTTTGATTTTCATGATAATTTGTATCCTTTTTTACTACCTTTTCTATTTCAATAATTCTTTTCTCTTTTTTTATTACATCTAAAGCATTGTTTATCAAAATTCTTGTTATCCAAGTTTTAAAATATTCAGGCTTCTTTAATTTTTCTATAGATATATACGCTTTATAAATAGTTTCTTGAAGAACATCTAATGCATTCTCTTCATTTTTCACGTAACTATAGGCTGTCCTATAAAGATTCTCTTTAAAAGTATTTATTAAATACTCAAAGGACTCTTCATCTCCCTTAATTGCTAGTTTAACTCTATCATCTAAATTCATTATTATGCTCCTTAAACTCAAAACTCCTTCTACCTTTATATCGTAGCTACAACTATTAGACAAGTAATTTTTCAAAAAGGTTTTATTTATTTTAATCAAATTTCCATTTTAATTTTCATTATTAAAAAAGCAGCAAAATCACTCTAGATTTTACTGCCTTCTTATATACTTTCAAATTAATGTATGAAATTCATATCCTTCACTTCTTAGTTTATTTATGATTTCTGGTAGCGCCTCTGCTGTAGCTTCTTTTCCATATGTATCATGCATTAAAACAACTAGATTACCATCTCCAGCAACCTTTGTTTTTGTTTCATTAAAAACATCTATGAGTCCGTCTTTACTTTTGGGTTTTCCTTCTGCATCTCCCACGATACAATTCCAATCTATGTAGGAATAACCTTTTTGAGCTAGAATTTTTTCCATCTCAGATAGCCCCTTCCATGAGTAGCTTCCTCCTGGAAAACGAATTACTCTCGTTCTATATTTTTCTCCTAATTCTCCTATGATTAGATTATTAGTTTTTTCTATTTCACCTATAAATGTATTGATATCAATTTTACCACCAGGATATAGTTTTTTATAGTTATGAGAATATGTATGAGCCCCTATTGCATTCCCTTCTATTACTATCCTTTTTAATATTTCTTTAGATTTATCTGATTTATTTAACTCATTTCCAACTATAAAAAAAGTACCATTAACTTTATTTTCCTTAAGTATGTCTAAAATTTTAGGAGTTACAGTTACTGATGGGCCATCGTCAAATGTAAGATATGCAACCTTTTTTTCCAAACTTTTAAAATTTCCAGACTTTAGCATGTTCATTACAGCCATGCTGTCAGAAAAGATACCCATATCTTGATATGCCGATTCTATACTTTCACTAATACCATCGGTGTACAATTCTTTAGAAAAATTAGTTATTATCTTTTCTTTAAGGTTAGTATAATTATAAATAAAAAATGCTACAGCTAAAATAATTATTCCATAAATCAATCCCTTAACTACAATTCTATTCTTTTTCTTTTGTCTAAATATATTTTCCATTTCCCCCTCCTTGTCTTTTATTTTCTTTTCATTATTTATTATGCTTTAAAACTGTTGTATTATTTAACTTTATTGACATTCCCTCTATTTTACAGAAAAAAGACAATCACTTTTTAAAATGATTGTCTTTTTCTATATTATTAAATTAAGAGGCTTGTCTAACTGCCTTAAGTTTCTCAATATTTTTTCTACCCTTTTGTGGTACTTTTATTAAAGCAATTATAACTATTGATACTATACACATAATACCTACAACTATGAATGTTGCTTTAAATCCTCCCAATGCTGAGGCTATAACCGATCCTGATATTGCTCCTATTCCAAAACCTTGATATATTATTCCATAGTTCTTAGTTTGATTATCAAGGCCAAAGAATTCTCCTACTATTGGTGGGAACACTGTTATATTTCCACCAAAACAGAAGGCAATTCCTGCAACACAAGCAAAGAATATTCCAAAGTTTAATGGCACTAAACTTAAAACCAATACCGAAATTGCTGTTACTGTAAAGGTGAAGAATATTACCTTTAATCCCCCAATTTTATCTGATAATGTTCCTAATATTATTCTTCCAGCCGTATTAAATATTGCAACCATTGCTACTGCATTTGCTGCTGTAGATGCTGATAGCCCTACCATCTCAACTCCTATATCTTTTACAATTCCTATTAGATATAGTCCGCTCATACAAGCTGTAAAAAACATTATAAATAATAAATAAGCTTCTTTAGTTCTAAGCATTTCTTTAACTGAAAAATTTCTTTCAGCTAAGTTATCACCAGTAGTTATTTTAGCTGGAGCATCTTTTAGTAATTGTGCCCCCGTAACTATTAACACCATAGCAATTATCCCCCAAATTAAGAAAGTGCTAAGAGCTCCATTTGAGTTTATAAAACTTCCATTTATATATTTAAATACCAAACTTCCTGTTCCATAGGCTCCGACAGAAAGGCCAGATATAAGCCCTTTTTTATTTGGAAACCACTTTATACAGTTAGATAGTGTAGTTATGTAAGCAGCTCCATCGGCAAATCCCACTATAATTCCTGCTGTAATATATAGCATTGAAATAGAGTTTATTCTAGATGTTAAAATAAGTCCTGTTCCTAATAGTATTCCACATATAGTTACTAATTTTTTTATTCCTAATTTCTCTTGAAGTTTACCTGCAAATAATGTTGCAAAAGCTAATGAGAAACTTGTAATTGAAAATGTCATAGACACTTTACTTAGTTCCCATCCAAACATATTAACAAGAGGCTGATTAAATAGGCTCCAAGTGTATATTGTTCCTAATCCCAACTGGGCAATTACAGTTCCTAATATTATTAGCCAAGATTTTTCCTTCCTCATTTTTAAGCATCCCCTTAATTCATTTTTATATCTCTTTTCACTTCAAATTATAGTTGAATTATTTTCTAATCTTACAAAAACGGAATGAGATGCATCAAAAACTACATTAAGTGCACTTATACCTTAATTTTGTGCATAACAAAAAAGTGGCTATCGCCACTTCGCTATATAACCCAAAAAGGAAAGTCCTTTCGAACTTTCCTTAAAATAAGCATTTCTGTATTATCTTGAGTTACTGTCATATTTCTTTAGATCATGATGAACTACGCGCAATACAGGCAGCCAAATCACTATTACTTCTTTCTAGATTCTATATTATATATAGAATTGCTAGCCACTTCTTATATTAATATATACAATTAAATTGAATTTTGTTACAATTTATATCCCCATTATCTCTTTAAATTCTTTTATATGACTTCTACTTACAGGTATTTCTTCTTCTATATCTTTTAATTTTAAGTTATAGGTATTATTAAACCAAGGTATTATTTCTTTTATCTTATTTAAGTTTACTATATATGATCTATGGCATTTAAAAAACTTATTTTTTGGTAAACCATTGTAGAATTCAGATATACTGGTATTAACTGAGTACTCTTCTTTTTTGGTATATACAAAGGTCACTCTTTCTTTTGCAACACAGTAATATATATCATCTAGATCAACCACTATTATCTTTTCATTTTTCCATAAGTTTATTTTATCTATTATACTGGTTGTTTGGCCACTGTCTTTAGGTACACTATAACCTTCTTCTAATTTTCTTAGCATAGATATTATTCTACTTTCTGAATAAGGCTTTAATATATAGTCAAAGGCCTCAACTTCAAAAGCTTCTACTGCGTGTTCCTTATATGCTGTTATAAATACTATAGCCGGCTTTTTCGAGAATTTACTCATATTTTGTGCAAGTAATACTCCATCTAAAGAAGGTATGTTTATATCTAAAAATATTACATCTACTTCATTTTGCTGAATGAATTTAAGTACCTCTATTCCATCTTCAAGCTCATCTACCACTTCTATATTACTGTAATTTTTGATAAAGTATTTAAGCTCCTCTCTTGCCAAAAACTCATCCTCTACTATTATAGCTCTCATAGCCTTCCCCCTTGATGTAAAACTCTATTTTTGTACCTTTTTCTAATCTATTTATGATAAGTCCTTCTCCATAAATAAGTTTAAGTCTTAAATGAACATTATATAATCCTATCTTATTTTCTGGAACATTATCATTATAAACTTTATCTATTATATCCTCATCTATCCCTAATCCACTGTCCTCAATAGATATTTTCACCTTGTTATCTTTATAGTTTTTTACACTAATTATAACAGTACCCTTTCCTCTATTTTTTAATATACCATGAACTATAGCATTCTCTACTAATGGTTGTATTGATAGACTTGGGATTTTTATATTAACATCATCAATATCATAGACAATGTTTAACTTATCTCCAAACCTAGCTTTTTCTATTTCAATATAGTCTTTAACTTGGCTTAACTCTTTATTTATATCTATAAACTCATCTTTAAGTTCTAGGTTAAATCTTAGATAGTTCGATAGATTTATTATAAGTTCTCTAGCTTTATCTGGATTTATCCTAATAGATGAAGCTACAGCATTTAAGGCGTTAAATAAAAAGTGAGGATTTATCTGAGTTTGAAGTGCCTTTATTTCTGCCTTATTAGCCATTTCCTTAACCTGTTCTATTTTAGAAACTTCCATTAATGTAGATATTATCTGCGAAAGTCCTATTGCAAGAGTTTGAAGCGTATAAGTTATTTTATAATTCTTTGTATAATATATTTTTAAAGTTCCTATAACTTCATTTTTCTCTTCTAGTGGAATTACAAGTGCAGACTTTAATATTCCGCTTTTATCTTGAAAATCGCTGTTTTTTATTATTATCTTTCCGCTTTTTATAGCTTCTCTAGTTGTATCAGTTATTATCTCATGCCCTATATTATAGAACTCTTCTCCAACACCAACATAAGCTAAAATATTATTTTTGTCAGTTATACCTACAGCATCTGCATGTATATCCTCTTTTATTATTGTGCATATTTTACTCAAGGACTCGCTGTTTATATTTCTAAAGTAAGGTAAGGTTTTGTTCGCAATATCCAAGGCAAGTTTAGCTTGTTTTGCTGCTATTTTCTCTTTGTCATCCTCTACGCTTTGTACCATGAGCACTATAAATCCCACACTTATCTGCCCAAAAATCATAGGGATTGCAATTTTTGATACTATATCAAGCCCTAAGGAAAATGGTTTGCTAAATACAAGTATAAGAAGCATGGTTATTGTTTCACTTAACATTCCTGCTCCTATACCAAATATCCACCTGTAATTTCTTTTAATCTTTTTATTTATATATCCAGATACTATACCAGCAACTATACTGCTTATAAGACATGGCAATGAAGTAATTCCATGTACATCTATTAAAAATCTATGTACTCCAGACACCACCCCTGTTACTATTCCTATAACTGGGCCAAAAATTATTCCTCCTGAAACTATAGTTATGGTTCTTACATTTACTAATGAACCTTCAACATTTAAACCTGTGTAGTTTGCTAAGACAGCAAACAAGCTAAAAAGCGTGCCTATAATAATGTAGTCTTTTTTCTCATAACTTTCTTTCAAGAAAATCTCTCTAAAACTCTGCAGCCTAGTTACTGCAAATATACACACAAGTAATAAAGCTGCTCTATCTACAAATTGCATTATTAAGTCATACATATCCTATCATCTCCTATTAATTACCTTACATTATACTACAAGTTAGAGTAAACATTTCAATATGCTGAATTTTCAAAATAAAAAGCCTTAGTTTCCTAAGACTTTTAAAATGATACTATATCTTATCCTCTGCAATTGAATCTTCATGCTTACTAATCCATTCATAAGCATCTCTCTTTCCTGCGGTCAGTAGTAGATATAAAGCTTCTATAACAACCATAGCTGATACTCTAGAAAAGCTGAATTCGTCTAAAAACAATTTTTCTCTTGTGGCCGTGTTTATATGATATGTACTTTTATTAGCTAGTGGAGATTTTTCGTGATTAGTTATACTGATTGTTGTAGCTCCCTTTTCATTTGCAATATCCAATAAAGTTACAAGTTTTTTTGATGATCCAGAATTTGATATTGCAATTACTACATCGTTTTCTGTTAATGTGTAGGTGTAGGCAAGTTGAGTTTCCCATATGGTATTTACAACTGAAGATATTCCTAATTGATTAAATTTATAGGCTCCATCCATAGCTACAGGTATGGTATTTCCTACAGCAGTAAATTGAACTATTCTAGCATTTTTAATTATTTCTAAAATCTCTTTTATTATATCTCCATTCATCATTGATATGGTCTGTTTCAATTCTTCAATTTTATTTGCTAATATATTTTGAAGGGATTGCTCTATATTATTTGTATCTAAGTCATTAGATATATTAGTTTCCTCTAAACTTACCATTTCCTTTGCAATACTTATTTTAAGATCGTGAAAACCTCTAAAATCACATTTTTTACAGAATCTTATTATAGTGGCTTCACTGACATTACTTTTATTTGCTAACTCTGAAACGGTCATTTCAATAACCTTTTCGCTATTATTTATAACATAATCTGCAATCTTCTTTTCTGCTTCAAATAAATTTCCATAAACTGATAATATTTTATCTAAAACACTTTTATCTATATTTTTCAAGCCCTTATACTCCTTTACTTAATTTAATTGTAATAACTAATTATACATAAACTCATAATATTATAGTTATAAATTTCAGTCAATATAGTAATGCAAAAATAAAATTTTATTTTTTGTATATATAATCATATGAATTTTAATTTTGTATGTTATAATTATATAAAATGTTATTTTTGAGGAGGTTTAATTGATGAGAAAATTTAATTGGGCTATTTTAGGCACGGGCGTTATAGCTAGAGAAATGGCAGCAGCCTTAAATGAAGTAAATGGTGAAATATATGCTGTATCAAATAGAAATATTGAGAAAGCTCAAGCATTTGCTAAAGAATTCAACATCTCTAAATCTTATACGGACAGTAGTGAAATGATCAATGACCCTAATGTTGATATTCTATACATTGCTACCCCTCATAATCTTCACTACGAATACTTATTAAAAGCTTTAAAGAACGGGAAACATGTACTTTGTGAAAAAGCTATAACTGTAAATGCAAAACAGTTAGATGAGGTAATTTCCATTGCTAAAGAAAAGAATCTAGTAGTAGCTGAAGCAATGACTCTATTCCATATGCCTTTATATAAGAAGTTAAAGGAAATTATTGATTCTGGGTCTATAGGTAAAGTGAAAATGGTTCAAGTCAACTTTGGCAGCTGCAAGGAATACGATGTTACTAATCGTTTCTTCAGTAAAGAATTAGCTGGTGGAGCTTTACTAGATATAGGTGTTTATGCTGTTTCTTTTGCAAGATATTTCTTAGAAAAGAAACCAAATGTAATTTTGACTACGGTTAAATATTTTGAAACAGGGGTAGATGAACAATCAGGAATTATTTTGAAAAATGATTGTGATCAAATGGCAGTAATATCTTTAACTATGAGGGCTAAACAACCTAAGCGTGGTGTTGTCGCAGGAGATCTTGGATATATAGAGGTAAATAATTATCCTCGTGGAGACAAAGCTACCATAACTTACACTGAAGATGGAAGAACAGAAGAAATTACTTTAGGAGAAACTTCAAAAGCTCTTAATTATGAAATTATTGATATGCAGCAATATATTGAAAATAAAACTGGAGAAGATCAACTTCAATTATCTTCTGATGTAACTCATATCTTAAATGATATAAGAAATCAATGGGGACTAGTTTATCCCTTCGAATAAACTCTAAAGTTTACATTTAATAAAATGATTATTATACTAACATTATAATAATCATTTTAACTTTTTATTAATGGGAGGATTTTTTAAATGTATAAATGTTGTATTTTTGATTTAGATGGTACTTTAGTAGATTCTATAAAAGCTATTTCCTACACTTCTAATTTAACCTTAAAAAAATATAATCTCGGTCCAATAGATGAAGACCATTATAAAATTTTTGTAGGAGATGGCTATAAAAAATTAATTGAAAGAGCTTTAATTTATTGTGGAGATAAAGATTTAGTTCACTATGAAGATGCTCTTTTAACTTATACAGATTATTTTGAAATTCACTGTATGCATGAAGTTAAACCCTATGATGGGATTAAGGACATGCTTCATAACTTAAAAAACAAAGGTATTAAAATAGCAGTCTTATCTAACAAACCTCATGCAAGAACCCTTGATAATATCTATGGTGTTTTTGGTGAAAATTATTTTGATATGGTCTCTGGAGAAAGAGAAGGTGTTAGAAGAAAGCCTGATCCTGCTGGAGCCATTATTACTGCTGAAAAATTAGGTTTCTCTCCTAAAGAATGTCTTTACATAGGTGATACAAATACAGATATGCAGACTGGAATAAAAGCTGGCATGGATACAGTAGGGGTTACCTGGGGATTTAGAACTCGCCAAGAGCTTGAAAGTTATTCTCCTAAATATGTTATAGATCATCCTAGTGAAATCACTAAAATAATTTCTCTTTAGATAAAATTTATAATTGATAAAAGAGAGTTGATAATTATGGAATCATCCTTAATCATCAACCCTCAATTGTCATATTTTCTAATATTGGAGTTAAAGTACCTATTCTTCTAAGTTATCAGTATAAATCACAACTGCATCTCTTAAGAACTTTGCAAGTCCTGGTTTTTTCTTGTCATAGTAAGCTGTAAAACGCTCATCATCTACATACATTTGAGCTACACCAGCGTGAGCCTCTTTTGAATATCTTTTCCATGCAAAGGTAATCCATTTGCGGTGCAATTCTGCTACTTCTTGAGCAAGTTCTCCTGCTGGATCTCCTGTTTCAAAAGCTTTCTCTAGACTATCTAAAATATGCTGTCCTAGTTCTTCAAATTCTGAATACTGCTCTTTTGTCATGTTCTTAAATCTTTTATTAGATTCATCAACAACATCATCACCGTATTTTTCTCTTATTTCTTTACCATATCTCTTCTCGTTATCTTCAACTAGCTTTTGTTTAAAGCCTTCAAATTTTTCTTTATCTGACATAATAATTCTCCTCTCATCCTTATCAATAGTTTTCTCAACATTTTTAATAAGTGCATCTAATTGATTTCTTCTTTCAAGGAGTTTCTTATGATGTTCTTTCAGTGTTTCTGTTCTATCAAAACCCTTAGATGTAACAAGCTTCCTTATATTCTCTAAACTTACATCTAATTCTCTAAAAAACAGTATTTGCTGAAGCATATCAACTTCTGCTTCACCATATATACGATATCCTGAAGAATTAATTCTTGCCGGCTTAAGAATTCCTAATTCATCATAATAACGTAATGTTCTAGTGCTGATACCTGCTAATTTTGCTAACTTGTTCACTGTATATTCCATAAGCTCCCTCCTGACATCTTAAATATACACCTTTACGCTGCGTTAAGGTCAAGAGTTTTTAGAATTTTAATTAATTATTTTCACTTCGTTTTCACTAACTACTATAACTTTAGATACTATATTAGTAAATAGAGATACTTCTATAACTCCAGAAATGTTTTTCAAAGTCTTTTCTAACTCACTAGGATTTTCTAAATTATTAAATTTAACATCTAATAATAAGTTTCCATTATCAGTTATTACAAATCCGTCTTTCACAGGAGTGCTTCTTACAGAAAGTTCTCCACCTAACTGAATAATTTTGTTTTCCACATATTTTAAAGAATCCTTTAATATTTCTAATACTATAGGATGTTTTGAAGTAAGGCTTTTTACAAATTTATTTTCATCTACAAGCAGTATATACTCTTTAGCCATATTTGCTATTAATTTTTCTTTTGTATGAATTCCTCCTCCGCTTTTTATAGCATTTAGATTTTCATCCACCTCATCACAACCATCAAAAGCTACTGATATTCCATCTACATACCAGGTAGGAACAACTTCTAGTCCCTTTTCCATGCAAAGCATTTTTGTTTTAAAAGAAGGAGTAACCACCTTTATATTTAAATCTTTTTCTTCTTTAATATATTCTATTAAATATGCTATGGTAGCTCCTCCCCCAAGTCCTATTATTGTGTTATTTCTTATATACTTCATTGCTTCTTTTGCACATTTTTTCTTTAAATCAGTACTCAATTTATTACCTCCATTTTTGCTACGTTAAATAGGAACTGTCACAATAAGAATTAAAAATATCCTTCTTCACTTTCAACTCTCAATTCTCAACTTTATATATCTTCAACATATTTTATTAAGTATTCTTCGGCTTCCCAATTCCATAGCCCATCATATTTGTCTAATATTTTGTTTAATTCTATCATAAACTTACTATCCTTACCATTCTTTATCTCGGATATAGGAGTCAAATTTAGTGATTTATGAGTATATACAAGTTTTTTTCCTCCTGATATCTTAGGAAGATTTAATGTTGTATCTATAACCTCATTTAAACCAAGTATATGAGTTACAATCTTAGAAACATTTATTTTGTTTTCTTCTATTAATCTTAATCCCTGGCGCATATCTTCAGTATTTCCTCCACTGGTTCCTACAATATGAGTAGAGTTATAATGAATATCATAAAAATTTAGTAAAGCTGAGAATTCTTTATTTTTAGGTCCAGAGAAAAAATTCAAACATCCATCATAAGCTAATATATTGCCAGCAGTCTCCACTAATTTATTTACTGGTGCAAAAATAAATACATCATCAAAACCATAATTGTCTTCAGTGAAATTTCTTAGATATTTTGCTTCTTCTTCCACATCTCTAGTATTTACATATTTTAATGTAATTCCTTGCTTCTTAGCTTCATCTTCAGTATATAACTTTTTAGCTAAAGCTATCTTTTCATCTGTTCTACCTGTAACTAATAGGAATTTAGGTTTTATTGGCCCATGCAAAGCTAAATCTATAGCTAAAAATCCCATAGGTCCTGTTGCCCCTAACAAAGCTAAGTTCCCACCTTCACGTATTCCCATTTTATGCTCATATCCATTTGAGGAATTCATATGATAATTTGCATTAAAAGCTCCAATAACACATGATAATGGCTCTACTAGTGAACCTTCAAAAAAGCTTTTTCCATTGTACTCTAAAAGACATCCATTTTCCATTACTACATTAGGAATAATTATTTTAGTTGCATCTCCTCCTATATATTTATAGGAATATCCTGGAGCCAATCCTCCTTCTACACCAAGGTTAGGCTGAATTACAAATTTCTGACCTTCTTTGTACTTCTCTTTCCATTTATCTCCCACAGCTAATATCCTTCCTGAAAATTCGTGTCCTATTATTATTGGATTATCTTTAACATCATCCGGTACCTTCTTGTGCTCTTCTCCCTGTTCTGCTGCTTTATAGCTAGACATACACAAACTATCTGTAATTACTTCTGCTAATATTTCATCCTCTTGAATTTCTGGCAAATCAAATTCTTCTAATCTTAACTCCTTTTTTCCATATAATCTAACTGCTTTTGTTTTCATATCCCCAATCCCTTCCTTCGACAATTATTTAATTATGCTCCGTATGCCTATAAAATTTATTGGTGATTACTTTAAAATTCCTAGCCAATAACCAACTATTCCTACTGCAAATAATATAAATATTAGAGCTATAGGACTTATCTTCTTTTTAAGTAGTTTACTAATTGCTAAGGTTAATACTAATGCCAATAATCCAGGAACTAATTGATCTAAAATAGTCTGTACAGTTGTAACTACCTGATTTCCATCTGCTCCTGTTGTACTTGATACTACTACAGGTATATTTATTGTTGTCCACTTTGATACTAGTGATCCCATAACAAATAATCCTAATATTGAAGCTCCTTCTGTAAGTTTTTGAAGGGTATTTCCTGCTAAATCTTTAACTACATCTATTCCTTTTCTATATCCATAATCAAGACCAAACCATAGGAATGCCATTCTTACCAAATTAAATAGTAGGAAGAATAAAAGCGGCCCCATTATGCTTCCTGTTAAAGCCATTGATGCTCCAAGTGCTGCTGTTATAGGACGTAAAGTTCCCCAAACTATAGGATCTCCAACTCCTGCAAGTGGTCCCATTAATCCAACCTTTAAACTGTTTATAGAACTTTCTCCTATAGGTGCTCCATTAGATTTACTTTCTTCCATTGCAGCTGTTATTCCTAGAATTGGGCCAGTTAAAGCTGGAGTAACATTGAAAAATACTAAATGTCTTTTTAATGCTTCCTGTCTTTCTTCTTTGCTTTTATACAATCTTTTTATAGCTGGAATCATATCATAACAGAATCCTAAAGCATGTATTCTTTCGTAATTAAATGATGCCTGCTGTAGATTACTGCGAATAAACATACTTATAAGATCTTTTTTAGTAAGCTTTTTTTCACTATTATTTTCCTTATTCATATAATACACACCATCCCTCTTATATTAAAATTTAATCATCTAACTCATCATCTAATTCATTATTTTTTGATAAAGTAGTGCCTGCCTCACTAACAGCAAGTTTAGATATAGCAAATTTAGGGTTTAATTGTACATATATAATAGCTAATATTGCACCTATAACTCCGAAAGCCACTAGATTAAATTGAGTAAATCCGGCTATTATAAATCCAAAGTAGAAAAATGCCATTAAATATTTTGCTTCCATCATGTTTAATACCATTGCATAACCAACTACAACTATAAATCCACTAGCTACTTGAAGTCCTCCAGTAACCACATCTGGTATTAAATCTAACATGGCTTTAACTCCTTCTGGACTTACAAAAAGGGAAATTGCTAATACTGGAAGAGCTACACGAAGTGCCTGTACAAGTAATGCTGCTATGTGACATATCTCAATAGCTTTAAAATTAGCTTCTTCTGCATATCTATCTGCAGCATGTTGAAATGCAACGGTTATGGTTCTAGCAAATACAGTAAGTACTTGTCCTGCAGCTGCTACTGGAAGTGCAACCGCTATTCCTGCAGATATTGATTGATTTCCCACTATAACTAATATTGTAGAAATTATACTAGCTAGTGCTGAATCTGGTGATTGAGCTGCTCCTATATTCATCCACCCTAAACATATAAGTTCTAAAGTTCCACCTAAAATAATACCTGTTTTAACATCCCCTAATACTAAGCCAATTAATGTACATGCAATTAATGGACGGTGAGTTTGAAATGAATCCAATACGCTTCCCATACCTGATATAGAAGAAATAATAAATATTAATACAATTTGAATAACGCTTAATTCCATAATTACACACCCCTTATAAATTATAATTTTTCCATTAAACTTACCTTTGGATCTGTAGCAATAGATCTAATTTCTAGTTCTATTCCTTTCTTATTTAATTCTTTGAATGCTTCTTTATCTACTTCATCTACTGAAACTGCTTTTGTTATTTGAATTTTTCCAGTTTTATATGCCATTCCTCCAATATTCACACTTTTTATTCCTACACCCCCTTCTACCATTCTTAAAATATCCTTTGGACATGTGAATAAAAGAAAAACTTTATCATTTTCATACTTAGGATTATTGTACACTCTTATAGCTTTCTCCACTCCTACAACGTTTACTTTTATTCCAGGCGGCGCTACTTGAAGTAATAATCTTTTCCTAATCTCATCCTTCTCAACTTCATCACTGCATATTAATATTCTTTCTGCTTTGGCTTCTTTAGCCCATACAGTCACTACTTGTCCATGAATTAATCTATCATCTATTCTAACTAAATTAATTATCATATTAACTCCTCCTCATAAATAGCTTCATTTAATTCTTTAAATGAACGGATATATTCATTCTTACTATTTTTTATACTCTCATTAATTTCCTTAATTAAATTTATTCCATCTCTAATTGATAGGATTTCTAATAACATAGGCAAACTCACACCTGTTAAAATTTCTAACTTATCATTTATCATAGCTATTTCAAAGGCTGCATTATATGGACTTCCTCCAAATAAATCTACTAATATAAGTATTTCTTCATAATTTTTAAGTCCCTCAATTTTTTCATTATATTTTTTCTTTAAATCCTCTGTATTTTCTCCCGGTAAAAAGGTTATTTTCTGAATGTTTTCCTGTTTCCCAAAAATCATTTCTGCTGAATTTACTAATTCTTCGGCTAATCTCCCATGGGCTGCTATAATAACTGGTATCATGTTTACTCCTCCTTATAAATTCTATCCTCTTGTTTTCCCGCCTGCTATATTATAAGTAACTCCATGAATATAACTGGCTCTTTCTGATGCTAAAAAACATACTAGATCTCCTACCTCTGTTAATTTTCCTGATCTTCCTAGTGGAGTTGTTGAGGTTTTACTATAAGATTCTCTCAATGCTTGTACTGTTATTCCACGGGTATAGGATAAAGCTTCTTCATATTCTAATGTCCTTAATCCAGTTGCTTCTAATATTCCAGGTGCTACTCCTATAACTCTAATTCCATACTTTCCCAACTCCTTGGCCCAAGATCTTGTAAATGAATTAACAGCATTTTTAGTTGCTGCATAAGCACTTTGTCCTTCTGAACCTTCAAGTCCACTTTCTGATGACATATTTACTATTACTCCTCCCTTATTTTTAATCATTTCTCTAGCTACCGCTTGTGCACAAAGAAAAACTCCTTTTTGATTAACGTTTACTATTTTATCAAAAATATTTTCATCAAGCTCATATTTGCCTTGAAAATCTTCAGGATCAACTAATAATCTTGGTATATTAATTCCTGCATTATTTACTAAAATATCAATCTTTCCAAAAACATCTACGGCCTTTAATATCATTTCCTCTACATTTTTTCTGCTGCTTACATCTGTTTTTATATAAACTTCCTTTCCACTGCACTGTTCTAAATTAAACTCTGGTTCCTTAGGATTCATATCACTTACAACTACATTTGCTCCATTATTTAAAAATTCCTGTGCTACAGCTTTGCCTATTCCAGATGCTCCCCCTGTTACTATTACAGTTTTCCCTTCTAATTTTAACCACGAATTTTTCATATCTAAACTCCTCCTAATAATTATTTAAATCCCCCTTCGAGAAATTTTATTTTTTATTATTATTCCATTGTAAATATTTGTTTTCTGTCTATGGTTTTATATTATTATAAATATTTTATTTCGTCAATATATTTATATAAAAAATAAAATTTTATTTCTTTAATATTTTTATATAGAAATTTATTTTTTTATGTATCAAATAAACATTATAATTAAAAAGGGGCTGTGCAATAAAATTTGTAAAAAAATATCGTTGCACAGCCTTTGTAGTTGAGAGGGTAAAGTGGAGAATTGCAAGTTATTGCTGATTTTTTATCATAAAAAAAAGCCAAGCACCTAGGCTATTCCTAAGTGCAAGGCTCTTTAATACATTATAGTATTTAATCTTCAAAAGTTTACATCAACTTTCAATGTATATTTAAAAGCAAAAGCCCTCACGCCAAACACCTTTGCAAAGCGTGGGACCTTTATAAAATAATTTATGTTATAAATTATTTGTTTAAAGCTTCTTCTATAGCAACTGCAACTGCAACAGTAGCTCCTACCATTGGGTTGTTACCCATTCCTATAAGACCCATCATTTCAACGTTGGGATAGGAAAAAGCATACAGAACCCGCATTAAATCTATAATTATGTAAGTCTATTATAATTTTCCAAGACACGTTTTATCACTTTTTTTATAATATACTTTTTTGACAGAAATTGCAACATAATTTTTACAAATTGAATATAAAGATTCACCCTTGTCCATAATTCAAATGAGGTGAAAGAATATGAAATTTACTAAAACTAAAGACTCTTTTAGAATAGATACCATTGTAATTTTATGTGTATTTCTAATAATTACATTAATAATACTTCCTGTAATCTTTCTATTAATATAGTACCTTTTATTTAAATAATACATATAATATATTAAGGGATTTGAGATTTTTTCTATTGACATTTTTGTGTTCACCGTCCTTTAACGGTAAACTAGCCCCATTAAGTTGGGGCTTTTTATTTTTATTAATCTATTTATATGAGGTAGCCTTAAATTAGGGCGTCCCTTTTGTTTCCTTCGTCATGTAGGAGACAAAATATAATTATCGTCAATTTGGACGAAAACTTTTATATATGATGTTGATACTATCCACTACATCTTACATTGTAACTCTGCTCCACAAAACTGTGGAATGAGATATAATCATAAAAAGTGATAATAACTTTCTTACTATCTCTTTAAATCCCCTTCGACAAAATTGACGAAGCTAGTAAATATAAGCTATTATCCCAATTTAGGATTTTAGATGTCGCTTATATTGACATCCGAATATAAACATATTAATAAAAATGAACTGACCTTCCAAGTGAATATCAGTCCAAAAAAGGTAAAAGGGGCTACCTAAGATCGGTAACCCTTGATAAAATCTATGTAATGTCCTTTAAGAACTTTACTATATGAAGATAGCACAATCTTGTGCAATCATCCAAGGTTAAGCAAAGTTTGCATACCCTTTAGAAACAGACCGTTTCAACCGACCTGTTTTGATTATGCATATCATGCATTTTAGAAGTGTTTATTATGCACATCCAAAATGGTCGGTCTAAATTCCGTTCTCGTTTGAAACGACCTCGGATTATTTTCTATATACATCTATAAAACTATCAAAACCCTTATCTTTTAAAGCCTTTACTTGTATTTCTGCGTTGGCTCTATCCTTATAACTTCCAGTAACTACTCTATAAAAAATATTACTATCTGTAGGTTGTATGACTGGTTTAGGTTCTTCTATTGATTTATTTAATATACCTTCTGCTATTAACTTCCCTATGTAGTCATAGCCTTTTTCTTGATATATCCTAACATCCTCAGTAGCTTCTACAAAACATACTTCTACTATTATGGCAGCCATATTAGTTTTTCTTAATTCATATAGATTTTGACTTACCTTAACTCCTCTATTTCTTAATCCTGTTGTAGCTATCCTATCAACTATTCTTTTAGCTACTGGTTCAGCTTTACCACCAGTTCCATAAATCCAAGTTTCTGTTCCTATAGCACCATTATATGAATCGTAGGCTTTGTTAAAATGAATTGATATGAATAACTCTGCTCCCCATTCGTTAGCTTTATTTACTCCATATGCTAAGTCTGTATTAACATCACAATCGGAAGGAGTTACATCTAAGACTTCATGACCTTCTTGTCTCAACCATTTGATTACAGAATCTTTTACTTTTCTATCTTCTGTAGTTTCATCTATAATTGCTCTTGCTCCAATAGCTTGGAAATTATGTCCTCCACGTACTGCTATTTTCATATGTCCTCACCTCTCAATTATTCATTTTAGCTTGTCTAGCTGTACTTTGTCCAAAATAAAAAGCAATCACTAACGAAAATACTGTTAGAAACTGCTCTGATGTAACTTGTTTAGTTATCGCTAATACACAAAATACTATAGTAAGTAATAATGCTATAAGCTTCTTTACTTGTAATAGATTTTTCAATTCCTTCATTATATATCACTCCTCAAATTATCTTTTAAAAATATGGTCTTTAACCTCTTTTACATCTGATTTAATATCTTCAATAATACTAAATTTTTCTGTCAGCTTATCTAATAAATCCTGATATCTCTTTTCTCTATTTCCTGTGGTTTTTAATACATATAATAATAAAAATACAAAAAGTGCATAACCAAAACCTTGGCTAAGTGCTTCTTTCATTAAGTCATCCATATTAACACGTCCTTTCTTTAAATTTCATAATCATCTCCTATTAATTTTTTATATAACAAAAAAGACCCTGAAATTAATCAGAGTCTTTTAATGTCATAGTATTCTATTTTATGTAAAGCTTGTATTAATTTTTACTATTATAAAAATATTCTATAAACTGAGTTGATGTCATCGTCTTAAAATTTTCTTTTATTTCCAACATTCCACTTCTTATATCGTCTGAAATTAAATAATCTGCTTTTCCTTCAATAGCACATTTTACAAACATCTCATCATAGCTATCAAATATCTTTATATTTCTAGTTTCAGATGTATTAATAGAGGTAGAATAATAAAATAATTCCATTAGTTCTTTTAGCATTTCTATCCTATCTTTAACATCTGAAAGATTATATCTGCAAAAGTTTTTAGTTAAATAAATCAATTCACCTATAGTATCTTGTGCAAACAATAATTGTATTCTTCTATGTTCTATTAATTCCATTATTTTATCACAACTTTCATATTTATCAGGATAAAACCACCCATTTATAAATATATTTGTATCCAATACTACTTTAGGTTTATTATATCTCATATCTTCTTATACCTAATGATTTTCTAACTTCTTTTTCACTTAATCCTTTTGATGTAATAGCTTTTTGTGCTATTTTAGTAATTCTACTCATGCAACTTAATGTTTTAGGTTCAGCTTTAATATTCATAAAAACACCTCGTTTATTCCATTTCTTTATTATCATGATTATATCACTCCCTAAAACATATAACAATAACTTATTTGTATATTATATGCTAATTGTGGCTAAATATAATAATTATTTGACATTTTATTAATACTAATTTCTCACTAAACATCCAATAAAATCATTGTTTTATGTTGTACTGTTTTGTTTGATTGATTCGCAATAATTTTCATATACTTTAGTAACATTATCAATAAGACTTTGACATTTAAATACCTTCATAGGATTACCAGCTAACCTTTCATCTTCTTGTGAAATAACTTTTTCAACCTTAATGACTGTACTGGATCTATCTTCATTTTTTATTCTAAATCTTATCTGATTAATTTCTCCACTTCTAGTAAACCATGCTACACACTCAATATCTTTTGCTATTAACTTCATTTAGCATCTACTCCTAACAATATTGAATAAATTACTAATCTCATTATAGCGAACTGGTGTTTCCATGTAAAGAAACATTTTTAAGCTTCTTCTTCAGTTTTATTAAGTACTTCTTCAACTTTTGCTTTCCATGTACCAGGTACTTTATCTATGGTCCATAGTCCAGCATTTATTAAATCCACATATAATTTAACCATCTTTATTCACCTCCTAACAATGCATTTGTAAGTTCTCCTATAGCTTCTGCTATAGCTAATTGAGTTTCTAATTTATCCTTTTCCCTTTGTGCATCAAGCTCTGCTATTGCAATCATTACTATATCGCTTTGAGAAGGTTCCTTAATTATATTTTTAATTGCATCTATTTGTTCTTGTGTAGCACCCTCAATCCACTCTATACCTGTCCATTTAGGCTTATAAAATCCATTAGGGCACTGAATTTGAATGCAATCACTAGGAACTATTTCATTATCTTTTAAAATTACATCTTCTACAAAAAATCCACTTTCATCTATTTTTAATACTTTTTTCATAATTTATCCTCCTATTGCACTGCTTCAAAATTAATAGTAGATAAGTCTATATAACTAAAAACTCCACCTATAAATATTACTTCTCCAGTTGCTTTTACTGTCATTTGTCCAAGTGTCGGACCTGCGCACATAACTGGGAAATAATATATTCTATCTGGTCTATATCCGACCGGTAATATAAATATAATTGTACTTGTTCCAGTTACTTGTATTACGCCTTTCAAGTTTACTATACCAAAATTATTTTTTCTATAACTAGCTAAATTAAAATTATTCACATCTTGATTTATCGTTCCATTTAGTAGAGTTGGAGAAATCCAATTTTCTTGTATTTTATTCGCTTTTTCTTCCAATTGCGAAGTATGAGTAGCAACAGTACTTTGTAAATTATCTATATCTGCATTTATATTATTTATATTTGTTTCTATGGTGACTATTTCATTATTTATATTATCTATATCTTGAAGAATTTCTGGTTTTCCTAATGTCATAAAAATCATCATATCCTTTCATTTTTTATTTTTTAATAAAACAATAAAAATAGCAAAATATATTGATACATTACTATTTTTATAGGTTATAATTATTAAATTGTTAATAAAAATCTCTTAAACATCCATTAAAAGAGGGAATTTATTCGATAGATTAAGGCAATAAAAAAGAGAGCTGCTTAAAGCTCCCTTAGTTCGCAATTCCTTTTATTACAGTTATATAAATTTTTTGTCCACTATTAATTCCCCAACCCAAAGTCACTAATCGTGTTGATTCAGTATAGGTGTAATTAACATCTTCCTCTAAAACCACGCCTCTATATCTCAATTCCAATACATCAACCAGTTTATTATATAATCCTAGTTCCAACGTAAAAGTTGTAGTGTTATTGCTAGTTGCTGTAAATACTCGTTTTATTGGTTGCAATATATTAGTATTAGTAGCATTTAAATAATCAGTTTTAATTTGTTCTACTTCTTCTAAAAATAGCTTTTGATCGGAACTTGGAATGCCTTCTAACCCTGTTGGTTCAATTTCTATAGGAATCATAAAGGATGATATTCTATTTCCATCTTTCTTTATTTCAATTTCAACACTTCCATATCCTACAGACCTTACACAATCAGCCAATAAATCTACTTTAATAATTCCTGTAGATGCTTGGCTTCCATCAAATCCACTAGCTTGTTGAACTATAGTATTGTTTGGTTTATTAAAGATTAAAGAAAAAGAGTTACCCACTAGATTTTGAGCAACTCCACTTTTATTTATGTAAAATGTTAATTCTGTTTTATCACCTTGTTTTAATATTTTAGTATCATAATTTTTGCTATTTAAATCTACTATAATAGTACCTTCTCTGATTGCTTCCATCTATATCACTTCCTTATATGTATTCTATTTCATTCTCTATTTTTACTAACTTCTTGTTAACTACATCAACTTTATATGCCCCTCTAATAACCTCATTAAGAAATGATATCTCTTTAGAAGAATCCTTTAAATTAATGTTTATAGAATCATATATTAAATTCATGTCGTCAGCTCTTTCTCCAAAAACATCTTTAAAAGATTGTTCTACCTCACTAGCTATACAAGGAGCTGTTATTTTACCATCACTTTTATAATATGTTATAAATATCACACTTAATCCCTCCATTTATTTAGAACCTAATACTCTATATCTTATTTGTAATTGTCCATCATTTACCCATGTAATATTATCATTGACATATAGTAAATGGGTAACTGTGCCCTCTAAAACTAACTGATTATTTTCAATATAGTAATCATTCATAAAAAATTCTCCTAAAGCATAATAAGTACTTCTTAAAGTAGCTATAATGCTAACCTGTACGTTTTTATAACTACAGTAATTAAAATCTTCACTGAGGTTTATTCTTGTTTCTTGACCGCTATTAATCCAAACTGTACCAGATTGTACCTTACTTACATAAGAAAAATATAAATCGCCAAGTTTCTGTTTAAAATCCCCCGTTGCTTTAACATCTTTATAAAAAGTTACTGGATATTCATTTCCTAAAGCCCCCATATCAAAATCTAGCCAAGCATCTGATGAAGTTGATCCTGCTCTTTTTGAAATACTAATATATCTATTATTTTCTGCAATTATAGATAATCCATTTTTTGTTGCATCACCTGTTTTGTAAGTAGAAGATATAGTAGCAGAAACTAAATTTGAATTATCTTGAAAATCATAAAAGCTCATAGTTTGATTTTTTATTCTAATAGCTTTTCTTCCACTTGTATCATATGTTGTTAGGTTTCCAGAACCTATATCAAGTTTGAAAGTACCATCTAGAGAAGATATTACTCCAACTTTTATTAGTGAAGCATCTAAAGTTCCCGTCTTAATAAAATCAGCTACAATCTCCCCATCCATTGTTATACCGATTGTAAAGTCACCATTATAACCAGTTGAACTATAACCAAGTCCATTTAAATTCCATCTCCACACCTTAGTTGCAGTAGCTATATCATCAGTATTCATTATTAAAAACTCTCCCTCTCGAGTAAGAGTGTGACCACCAAGAGCCTCTTTAATCTTATTAGTTATGTTATAGTTTTCTGCTTGAAATTGAATAACTTTGTTATTTAAAATTTGACTAGATGAATATTGAGATTTTGTATAGTCTCCTAATTCTAATTTAGTATATTTCTTTTTAGCACAATCCCAAGTATATTTCCTTAACCTAGCCTTTACATCAATATTTAATTTTTTACTATGTATTGTAACTATATCTCCTAAATATAACTGTTGTAATATCCCTAACTCTTTATTTTCTCTTATATTTCTTCTATCTAAAAAATCAACACTAAAATTAATAGCAGGTCTATCTACAAAACTTTCTAGATACATTAATGCTACTTGTCTTCTTAGTTCAGTATAAACTGCTTCTTTATTAGCAAAGTCTGTTGGAGCATCTGTTCTTGATACTTTTATATTAGGAAAATCAACATATTTTATTGAAGGTGTAGGATAATTATTTATTAAAGGACTATCAATAAACTGCTCTGGTAATTCAATTACTTTATCATTTTCATCTCTTCCAGTTGGCATTATTCTAGTAACTTCTTGTCCCTCGATAGTTTCCTCTATATCAATTAAATTCTTACCGTTTTCTATTCTAAAACCTCTATCTGCACCTAATTGAGATAGTATATTAAAGTTAAATTTATTCCTGTCTAATTCCCCACCCCAAACATTTAAAAAGCTATTCTCATCACTTCCCATAATTGCATCTAAAAAGTTCTTTCTAACATAATAGGCAGTGCCAGTTTTAGTGATATTAGAACTAAAAGAAAACCTTGTAGGATATTGAAGTCTGTCTTTCATCCAGTTAAGAGCGTTATATCCATTAAGTCCTGTTGGTCTAACATCAGTTAATCCATTTCTACTTAATTCATCACTTATTTGTACACATGTAACTTCTATATCAGAAGATTTTCTTCTAGTTTTTTTAATAATAAAATATTCTTCCCCTCTTGGAGCATCAGCTTTTATTACATTACCTTTTTGTAAGTATTTACTCTTTGTATCAACTATAGGATTTTCTAATGTAAGAGTATAATCTCCGTTTATTTCTTCATTTATTTCAGCCTTTGTATATTTATCTAAAACGCCTAAGCCATTATTAGCAAAATCAGTTGTATTACTCACATATACACAAATCAATACATTTCACCTCTCTCTTAAAAAGTAAATAACCCCTACTGGATTATAAACTTCTCCAGTTTGGGGTTATTTCTATTTTTGTTACACTTCCTATCCAACTAATAGTATTTAAACCACTCTTTAATATAGGAAACTCACCATTTACTTTATTATTTAAATTTTCTACAGTATCACTATAAGCTTCAATCAATGTAGAATTTAGTATTATATGATTGCTTATGGATTTCAATAAAATATCCTCATTGTTTATTGTTAATGTAATATTTCCACTTCCATAAACCTTTATTAAAGGTCTTGCATTATAAACTAATTCATTACTATAAAAAGAATAATTATTAGTTGTAATAGTGATTAAATTATTTTGATTATAGTATTTATAAGGCTCACATGTAAAACTTATTGTAAATATACCCTTTACTTTTAATTGTCTTTCAATATCTGTATATTCAACCATTTTAACTTTATAATGACGTTCTATATCATCAGCAAAATATAAATCATAATCATTGATTTTATTAAGCCAATTTAATATTTTAGTTACTTTAATATGTATATTCTCTCTGTCTATAAAGTTAAATTCTATATCTACTTTAACATCCTGAAATGTCTCTAAATCTTCAACTATTTCTCCATCGCCCTCTTGAATTTCATATGTTTCATAACGTCTTTTGGGAAGTGGAAAATTAGGACGTTTAGTTACTTTTAAGCCTAAATCTAAGCTGTTTAATTTATTAAATACTATAAAATATTTCCTTGCCAAATAATCCACCTCCTAAATTTTTAGATAATTAATTTCTTCATCTACGTATTTTGCTATTCCTCTACCTACTTGTTTCCCATCTAGTTCACTTACTACAGTTACATATATTGGTTTATTATTGTTATTTACATTTAATCTTTCTGAAAGCCTATCAAAATTCTTGTCCATTTGGTTCCATAGTTGTTGTAAAGGAAGAATTGCTTCCGCTCCAGCTTCTCCACCAATCATTGCGTTATTTCCATTCATTCCAAACATAGTAGGACTAGTCATTATACCCCCATTTTTATACCATTCAACACCTATTTTAGGCATCCTTGGAGGTACTAAACTGAACTCACCTTGTACAGAAAAATGAGGTAGTTTTATTTTTGGAAAAGAGAAGTTTTTAACTAAATTCCACACTGTAGATATAGTATTTTTTATACCTTCAAATGCTCCGTTAACCATATTTCTAAACCAATCAACTTTATTATATGCTAATACAAAAGCACCAGCTAATAAACTTATTACTAAAATAACTTTTGAAATTGGATTCATATTCATTACAAAATTTAATGCCCCCTGTGCAATTGACATTAATTTCGTTGCACCTTCGGCTAAAAGTGTAGAATTTTTTAGTCCATCAAATAACTTTATTCCATCGCTTATTCCACTAGATAATTTAGATACTGCTCCAAGTCCTAATCCAGAAGCTACTACAAATCCACCTAATCCTAATACTACCTTTCGAGAACCTTCGTCCATGTTATTTAACCAACTTGTTATATTGGATATTCCACCAACAAAACCTTCTATTAATGGACTTGCAGTATCTCCAAACTGGATCATGGCATTTTTGCCTTCATTTAAACTTTCCTTTAATCTTTGACCACTTGTATTATTAACTTTTTCAAAAGCTAAGTCTGTTGCTCCCGCACTATTTTGCATTTGTTGTAGCATGTTATTATAGTCATTTCCAGCGTTTTGAGATAATACGAGTGCCGCCTTTCCAGCTTCTGCACTTCCAAACATATCAGATAAACTTTTTCCACCTGTACTTGCATTATCGCTAAGTAATTTTAATACATCTCCTACACTTTTGCCACTAGCTGTTAATTGTGAAAAAGATTGTCCAGTCATTTCTTTTAATACTTTATCTGAAACACTTCCACTTTTACCAAGTTCATTAAGCATAGAATTTAAATAAGTTGTAGTTTCAGCGGACTTAATACCATTGCTTGTCATAATTGCATAACTTGCACCAAGTTGACTTAAATTAACACCTAATGCACTTGCTGTAGGTATAACCTTCCCCATATCTGCTGATAGTTGTCCTACTGTAACCTTACCTTTGTTCTGTACTTGTATAAGCAAATCACTTACGTCTACTACTTCATCACTTTTTAACTTATAGGCATTCATTATTGTAGTAAGTATATCTAAAGATTGTCCTGCTTCTGCAAACCCTGCTTTCGCCAGTTTAGTTGAATTAGTAACAAAATTAACTGCATCACCAGTTTGTTGACCTGCTGATATAGCATCATATACGTTGTTAGCAATTTCTGTAGAAGCAATTCCAGTATCGTTAGATAAATTGAGTATAGACTTTCTTAAATCTTCAATTGGTACTTCTGCGTCATCAGAAATTGTACTAACTTTTGCTATGGAATCATCAAATTCCATACTCAATTTAGCACTAGCAACCCCAAGTCCTCCTATTGCTACACTTGCACCTTTTAATTTATCAGCCATTTCACCAGTTTTTTGGGAAAAAGCATCTATTTTAACAGTAGATATTTTAGTATCTAAATCCTGTAATGCTTTAGTATTTTGTATTATAACTTTTTCAGTTTCATTTGCTTTTATCTTATAGTTATTCATTTGACTTTCAGCTCTTGACATAGCCTTTTCATTTGCTGAATATTCTTTTTGCAAAGTTTCTAATTCTTTTTGTAACGCTTTAGTTTCTTTACTATCTTCCCCAGTTAGCTTAATTTGTTGCTTTAATCTATCTTCCACACTAGATATAGATTTAGCCAATTCTGTATTCCTATCTCTATATTTTTGAATGTCTGTAGCTAAAGCTGAAACAGTCTTGTTTTGCAATCCTAGCAAGGTTGTATTACTTTTTAGATTATTAGATAATTGGGTATGTTGTGTCTTTAATTTATCTGTTTCACTTCCAAATAATTTAGCCTTTTCTGAGGATACATCTAAGTTAGAACTTACTAATTTTAAATTGCTTGTTACTTCCTTCATTTCAGTTATAAACTGTTTACTATCAGAAGATATTTTAATATTAGCTCCCAACTACCTCACCTCACTTTCTCTATTATTATTTTCTATTGGATTATCCAAACAATAGCAAACATAGTCAATGTATTCACAAAAATCTACTTTAGTACAATCTATATAACTAGATCCTTCTGCTATCATTCTCCTATATAACATGTAAACTATATCTTTATGTGTTCTTTTCTTATTTTCAAATTCAAATTCTTCTTCATCATATCCATTTTCTTTGTCATATTCATCAAAGGCACTACCCTCATTTTCTTCATTAGAGATAGTAGTGCCATTTATTTTTTTATTAACTTTTCAACCTTGCTTTGCGTCTTTTGGTTTATTTCTACTCCTATACCTATCCAAAATGTCATTAAATCTATTACATCTAATTCATTATCTATGTCCTCAGTTGTAAATTGGTTATTATAAAAATTTACTAAAAATTCTTTTATTAAATTAAAGTCAGCTTTTGTTGTTCTTCCATTTACCTTTTCACTTTCACTTACAGCATCCATAACGTCATAATAATCCGTCATTTTTCCACAAGTTATTTTAGTTACTTCATAGGTTTTTTCACCTAATTTAATCTTCATAATATATAAATCCCTCCTAATTTTAAATTAAAAAAGAGTAGAAATTAATCTACTCTTAAGCTTCTGTTAATGGTTCTGGTACTGCTGTAAACCATACTATTTTATTTGTTTCACTGTTTATTGCTAAAAGTGCTTTCGCTTCTGTATCTCCAACTTGTAACTCTAATTCATTTATATTAACTCCGTCTTTTCCATCTTTTTCTCTATCTCTGCAAGTAAATTTAATAGTTCTTTCTGCAATCGCAGGTTTATCTGCTTGTGTGTTGTGTTCTGCTCCAAATGGTTCTGGTTTACATACATATTTCCACACAAATTCATATTTACCTGTTTTAGCAACCTTAGTTCGATATCCTACTGCAAAATCTGGACATTCATCCTCAGTACTTTCTATTCTCATTCCCTTTACTGTTTTTTGTCCCATTAATAGAGCTTCATTTTCTTGAGATAATTCTTTTACAACAACTTCTAAACTTTTAGCTGTTAATCCTTGTAAAACATCGTCTAATTTATCATCATAGAATGAATTCTCCATACTTCCACTATAATCTTTTTTAATACTTCCAACTTTTCCCAATAAAATAGGTTCATCTGTAGTATAAGAAGTAGCTGTATTAGTCAATACTTTTGCAAAATAAAGGTCTTTAACTCCTAAATAAGCCATTTAAATCAATCCTTTCTTGTTATAAATTTTCTTCATACAACCATCGAGAAGTTATATGATATAATGTACTTCCATCTGTTTCTGTTTCAGTTTGGTCGGCTCCATCCTGGTAGAAAAAGCCACCTAATTTTAATAGTTTTTTTATTTCTTTTTTTAACTCAGTAACTTCTGAACTATCTTTAGTCCATAAATCTACCGTAATATAATGTTCCTCGGTTGTAGATTCATCATCAGCAAATTCACCCTCTGAATTATCAAATTCTAAATAGGTGATATGAGTATCATTTAAATTTTTATCATACCAACCATATAGAACATCTAAATTTAGGGGTTCCAATGCTTCTGCTACTAGCTCTATAATATCCACTCAATATCACCTCTACTTATTTAAACTTTCTAGTAAATTATTGTACTCTTCTATAAAAATACCTGTCCATTCTTTCCTTTGCTTAATAAAAGCTTTCTTAAATGGAGCGACTGGGGGCATTTTTGAAGTACCAAATTCTATAAATTTCATGTAAAAATATGGACTATTGTCACTCTTTTCCCATCCAATAACTATTTGTAAATTACCTTTTACTTTACGTATCGCCATAGGTATCTCATCCTTAGAATGTTTAAAGGTTCTACTTCCAGCTCTACCACTTCTGTAAACTTGTTTTGATACTGGTAAAGTCTTTTCCAACTCTTTATCTACCAAGTCTCCACATCTTTCAAGAGCTTTATATTCAGTTTTTTCTATTTCCTTTGGTGTGGCTATTTCCTCACACTTTTTTATAAGTTCTTTTAATCCAGTAACTTGTACAGTAGCCATTTAGCTCACCGCCATTACTTGTAAAATTATGTCCTTCTTGGAGTTCCCCATGGTGTCTATAAAAACTATATTAAATTCTTTATCTCTCCATATAACCTTATATTCTTTAGTTTCAAACAACATATCCTTTAATTTATTACAAGTTCTACACTTAAACTTCAAGCTATTTTCAAGTTTACTGTTGTACGCTTCATATTTCTCTTTTCCAAGAAGGTCTAATACTTCACACCAACAACTATAGTAGTCAACCCAAGACTCATTCTTCTTACCTTTATCAATTACTACAACTCTTTTTTTAATAGATATTCTTTCATTTAGCATTTACACCACCTCATTAAATAAGGATAATCTTGCTAAAATGCTTTCTGTTATTCTATCTCTAGTAATATTATTGGCTGTGTTTGTACTTCTATTTTCATACATATCACTAATTAGTTTCTTCTGTAGTAAATCAGCTAATTTCAAGCCTTTTTCATCTGTTTTATATCCTTCGCCTACCATTTCATCGATATAAATACTAGATACTTCTATAAAACTCATTAACTCAATATCTTCTTCATCATAATCTATTTTTAGGTAGTTTTTAATTTCTTGCAGTGTCATTTTTATATCCCATCCTCTCATTTTATTTTAAAGAGAGAAGGGAAAACCCTCTCTCAAATTAAAGTTCTACATAGAAACAAGCTCTAGCATCACCTTTAACTACATCAAATCTTTCAACAACCTTTGTAAATGTTTGGTTATACACGAAACCAGCTTCTTTAGATGTAGCTATTTCGTATTGTTTTCTATCAAAGAATTTAACTAAAGCATATAGATTTACAACATAGAAAGGTAATTTTCCTTCTGTAGCAGGTACTAAATCAGCATTGTCCATAACAACAACTTCTTTACCTTTAAACATTTTTCCACCTTCTACGGCTAAAGAGTCAGTTAAAAGTGGTCTTCCTTGAGAATCAACTAAACCATCTAAATAGTCATATCCATCAACGTTAGTTACTACAACTAATCCTCTTTTTAAAGCTGGAACTACTTTGTTTATAGTTTTTTGAATAGCTTTATAATCTGTTCCAGTTGCACCAGCTACTTTATTAGCTTCTATTATTTCAATTATTTCTTCGTTTTCTGAGTTAACTGAACATTCAGCAACATCGGGAGCTAATAAAGAGTTATAGAAGTCAACTCCAGCATCTTCTAATACAGAATTTTCTACTGGATATATTTTACCGTAATCTTCTACAGCAAATTCTATTGGTTCAGTTGTAATCATTTCTTGTACCATAGCAGTATCAGTTGCTAATTTAGCTAATTTTCTAGTAGTAGACCCCTTAGAAACAGGCATCTTACCAGTATTAGTTGTAACAGGTATTACATGACAATATGGTTTTAAAGCGGGGAATCCTTTTTGTTCTAACTGTACTTGTGCAATGAATGCTTGTGGCAATATAGCACCACTATTAGATACATTTACAGATGCTCTTTCTTCTTCAGTTAATTCTTTTCTTGCTAATATTTTGCTGATTGCTCTAAATTCTAAATCAATTTTGTTGTTTTCCATTTTTACATCATCCTTTCTTTCTTCAACCTTGTTTTGTTTTTCTAAATCTCTTTTTTCTTCTTCTTCTAACTCTTCTGCAATAACTAAGCTTTCTTTTAAAGCTCTTAATTCTTCATTTGCTTTTTTAGAATTTTCTAAATCAGATTTATCTAAAAACCCTCTAACTTCTATCTTTTTAGCTTCAATTGCATCTCTAATTTCTTTTACCTTCATTTAAAATCAACCTCACTTTTTAATAATTTTTTTGTATAAAAAAAGAACTAGTCTAATAGTTCTAGTTCAATCTTTAATAATTCTAATTCTCTTTGTTCTTTTTCTTTATTTAATTCTTTATTTTGGTTATCTTTATATTCCTTATAGCTTCTAACATCAGCCGAAGTTTGATTATAAGCAGGAATAGGAGTAAGTGTACATTCTAGTAATGTAACATCTAGTAATGTTCTTATATCCTCAAAATTATTATTTGTTGACCAAGTTTCGTTATTAGTTATAAATCCAAACGAACAACCTTTTATTAACTTCTTTTTAACAAGATTATAAGCATCCATAGAATAGCTTATTGACTTATCCAATGTTAAACTAAATCTTAATCCAATATTATCTACAGATAAACTCAATGTATTTGTTTCTGTATCTGCTAAAGGCTTATCCCAATCATGGTTATACAACATAAAAATATTATGCCCATCTGCAAGAGTTGAATCAAATGCTCTAGGGTCTATTACTTCATAAAATCCCATGTATTTACTTTTAGAATTAAATGTAGCAACATAACCTTCAATAACCATACTTCCATCTTCTGTAGCTCTAGTCTCAATATTTTCTACAATCAATTGTCTTATTTCTTTTTCCTTATTCATTTAAGCACCTCCTCCCTGATTAGCATTATCTTTAGCTGTTTTATATAAATCTTTTATTTTCAAAGTTCCAGAAGAAGCCAATAAATCATCTCCATCTTCTTTCTTAACTTCTCCTAAAATTCGTCTCACTTCATTTGGTGTGTAAACAGAATTTTGAATATAACTATTTAGTATCTCTGCTTGTTCTTTGGCACTTACTCTTAATAAAACATTTTGATTAGATTCAAAGAAATATCCTTTCTTTCTATCAGCTTCACTTAATAATTTATAAGTTAGCTCTAATTCATTACCTTCAAATAAGATAAGCAGCGTATTTACTAAGTAACTTAAATTAGATTGCTCTAAAGAGTTATTATTGTATCCATCCATTATTCCGATTAAATGTGGTGGAACTCCAAATGATGTACATATATCTACTTGACCCATTTTCTTTAATTCACTGAATTGACTATCTGCAAGGTTTAACTCTAATGGAGTCACAACGTATCCACTAGGCACCGTAAGTATTCTTTTGCTAGATGTGTATAACCTATCAAACATTGATTGTGCTTCTTTTAACTTCTTTTCATCCTTAATATCTGACATGAATTGAACTACAGCTTTTGAACTTAACCCATTTGAAAATAAATCCTTTTGATAAATTTGAGCATAAGCATTGGTGTTAATGGTATCTCTTAAATTATCTTTAACACTAATACTATTAATTCCATCTAGAGTCATACCTTTAAAGTGTAATATATCATCATATGTGCAAGTATATTCTTTTAAGTCTGGACTACAAGTATAATAAACTAATATAGCATTATTCTTTTTTGTCTTAGCTAATCCAATATTGTCAATTAGTAACTTAGTTACATTTATAGGATATAATCCAGTTATTTTGTTAGCTTTCCTAGTTATTAATGCAAAAGCTTCTCCCTTGTGTTGTCTATTGGCTTCCATAGCCTTAAAGAAATCAACCGAACTCATATAAGGATTAGGTCTAAACTTTATTAAATCATATAAATAGTTCTCTTCTGCTCTAACATCTCCTATATCAGTTCTTTGTTTTAGAATAACTGGAACTTTTGCAACATCTTCTGCTAATCTTTTTATACATTTAAAATATGTACTTTCTTTAAATTCTCCATCTGTTATGGCTACTCCAGTTCCAGTAGTCCAAGAATATTTATTTAAATCTTCATATGTCATATTTCTTTTTTCATTGTTAAAAAATAATCCCATTTAATCACCCTCTTCCCATAAATACAGCTATAATTATTAAAAACAATGCTAATAAATAAAAAGCTATGTATACATTTAGAAGAAAAGTGGTAATAAACACAATTAAAAAAGCCAACACAATAAGCAAATCTGCTATTATATCAGCCTTAAATTTTACTATTAAGTTTTTTAATTTTTGTTTCATGTCATTTTCACCTCTTCTTATTATTACCAATTCTGTTTTAATAAAGCATCCGCAGAATCATAACCGTTGCTATTATTAAATACAGCTCTTGTTAAAGCCATTACTAAAGCTATAATTCCATCAATTTTATTTTTTGCCTTTGACTTATCGTATTTTATATTTCCTGCTGGGTCAAAAGTTGCAACAACATTACTTGCCATCCAAGTTAATAAATTATTGTTTGCTATTATTAATCTTTTATCTAGCATTAAAAGTTCAAAGTCTTTTATAGCTGGACTCATGCTCTTATAACCTTGTCCAAAAGGAAATATAGTGTATTTTTCTTCCAATCTTGAAACTATATCTAAAGCTCCAAACCTATCAAAAGCTATTTCATTTGTATCAAATCCATAATTACTATTCATATCATCTATATAATTAAAAAGTTCTTCTGGATTAATATAACTTCCACTTAATGTTTTTAAATCTCCATCTTGTACATATACATCATATCTAACTTTATCTTTTTCAGAACGCTCTAAAAGTGTATCTTTTGGAGTAAATAAATGTGGATATATAATAAATTTATCATTATTAGGGTCATAAAAACATTGAACATAAGCAATAATATCTTTTACAAATCCTAAGTCTAAAGCTCCCCAACATTCCATTCCCTTTAAATCTTCTAAATTTATATCTTGTAAACACTCTCTATAATCTACCATGTTAATGGCGTTTTCTCCATCAAGTGCTACATGCTGATTTAAATATAATCTTCTTGCTTTAGCTTCAAAGGATTTAATTCTACTAGCCTTTATCATAAAGTCCTTTAGATCTTCATATTTTCTGAAAATAGATAAAGCTGGATTAGCATTATACCATTGTTTTTCGTCCATTAAATCACATTTTGCTTCGGCTTCAAATATAGCATAATAGAAATTTTCATCTTCATATTTTCCACTTTCGATATCTTTAGAGTAATTATATAATTCAAATTCAAGGTTATGTGGGTCTTGTCCTGAACTTGCAGTAGTAGTACAAAACATTAATGGTTCATCCCACAAACCCATACCAGTTCTTAATTTCTCATAGGCATCACTGTTTTTGTATTCATGTACCTCATCTAAAATTACAACATAACTTGCGTAGGAATCTAAATTTGCTCCGTCATTCGCTAAGACTCTTAAATTACTATTTGTTGCTTTCCTAAACATCATTTTCTGAGATTCAGTTATCTTTACATGCTTTTTTAATGTCTTATTGTTTTTAATCATTAACTGAATAGTATCAAATAGGTTAGTAGCTTGTTTCTTATCATTTGCAACTATTATGTATTGAGCACCATAAGCTGGGTCTGTAAAATACAGATAAACAGCAATCCAAGAAACTAAAGAACCTTTCCCATTCTTTCTGCTAATATCTAAAAGAGCTTCTCTATGTTTTCTCAATTTAGTATCTTTATTTTTTACACAAAGTAGTTCAGAGGTTATGATAAATTGAAATTTTAAAGGCTTTATTTTCTGACCTTTTTTACCCTTATCTAATTCTAATTTACTAATAAATTTATAAAATCTTCTAGCTTCTTCCTCATCATAAAAAAATTTATCACTATTCCATTTATTTTTTAGCTCTTCAATTAAATCATCTAAGCTATAATTTGTTTGTTCTTCAATATGTTTTAACTTATAATCTTCCAATATCACCACCTACTTTACTATCATGTCTTCCATTTCCTCATCATCTGAGTTTCCATTAGAATTATTTTTATTCATTCTACTTCTAGATGCAGGGGTGAAACCTAATTCTTTTGACCAACTTCTCATATCATTCAATGCTTTATTTGAAATTGCAATCTCTGGTCTTTGCTGTACATATCCATTCGGTGTAGTAAATGTATATCCTTGCTCTTGCAATATTTCCTCACATAATCTCCACTTTGAATACGATTGGCAATAACCTTCTAGAGCTTTTGAATCAATTTCCAATATTTCTCCCTCTGCATCTAATTCTTTAATTATTCTTTTCCATTCTTTTTTTGCTTCTGTATCTAACCAAGTAGGACATTTTAATTTAGGCATATTCTTCACCCCTTTCTCCTGTTTGTTTACTCCCCCTATAAGAAAAATCCAAAAAAACTTGTCTTTGACTAGACAAGGCGACGTTTCTAAGTATTTTCAAAACTTTCGATACCCCACTGGGTATATTTAACGCAAAAATAAAAAGTATATAATAAAATATACTTCTATCCTCCAAACTCTTTTATAAACCTTGCCTTTAACTCCATCAAACCCCTTATAGTATTATCCTTAGTCTTACTATTCTTCTTATATAAGTTATGTATGTGTTGGTGGTTACTCTCACTAAGATATATTAAATTATCTATATCTAATCTCTTGTTCCAATCCTCATCTAACTCTATAATATGATGTACTGTATAACCCTCTACAATCTTTCCTGTTCTATAGAACTCTACTATATCTATACCATATGTACTATCTATAACAACATCTCTAGCCTTATCCCATATTGTACTACTATAAAAGTCTTGGTACTTCTTCTGTTCCTCATCTTGTCTTCTTCTGTAGCTGTATTCCTTATATCGTTCCTTCTCAGATAATTGAAACTCTTCTTTATGTTTAATACAATACTTAACACCATAATCCACTAATACATTACAACCCTGTCTACTACACTTCTTCTTTAAAGGCACTTTATCACCTCTTAGACTTTGACTTTCCTTGACTAAAAAAATAAAACTAGACACAGTTTATAGTGCCTAGATAAATATAAACTTATTTGATTTCCAATTCCTTTTCACATCTCTTAATAAAAGAAGTAACTCTATATTCGCTACCGACAATAATAGTTGCAGGCTTTTTAGTTGTCAAACTCCAATAATTTATAACTAAATAATGTTTATTTTTCATTTTTGTTTTTGAACCTATTCCAGACATTCCACCAACTAAAGCTCCAACGGGTCCCAATATTAAACCACCAACAACAGAACGTCCTATAACAGACTTATCTTTTGAATATAGCTCTTGTCTAGTTGTTTCGTTTAAACTAATTATTTGAGTAGAATGTATTTCCATTATAGGTAAATAGAAACTCCCACATAAATTTAACCCATTGCTACATAAAATAACACGTATTTTTCCAGTAGGTATATTATCTAAAGAATTTTCAGCATTATCAAAATACCCATCAACACATGCATCGCCGCCCCAGTTAACAATTTGCTTACCTATAGATAAATCTGCTGGTAAATCTGGAAATACGAACCCATCTGATTTGTCTATTGCTTGTACAACATTATTTAAAGGGTATCCACAATTAGGACATGAAACAGCCTTATCACTTATATCTTTGTTACATTCTGGACAACTTATTATCATTATATATCTCCCCCACAAACATCATTATACATATTATAACATATATTGTATAATAATACCTTTACAAATTCTAAAGTTCAAGATGTGACCTTTAAAGTTATCGTTTCGCTACTAACCATATCGTATGCATAGATCACATCAACCTTATGTAAATAAAATGAAGGCATAGAATATGAAATCCTACGCCCCTTATTTTCTATATTGGATATAATATATCACTAGTTCTATCAAGTACACTTCTTATATACCCATTTATATTATTTTTAGCATTGAAAGAACTAAAACACTCTGCAAAAAACTCTCGTTCATCTACTAATGCATATCTACTGATGGATGATATACACCTAGAATCAATATTACAATCATCATAAAATCTATTATATAACCCTTTAATAATTTCATCATCTGATATATTATACGTACAATCTAGTGCATGAGCAAACTCGTGACATAGATATTCTTTTAACGTATTTGGGACAAAGTCCGATTTTATTAATAGCCTTTTATCTTTAATATTGTATCTTCCACCAATCTCTGTTCCGTTTTTGTTTATTTCACAATCCGCTATTCCCATAATCATGCTATAAGTATCAAAATCCCCTATTTCTTTAATCTCTACCTTATAATACCTACTAATTAATTCTTTGAATTCTTTGGTAACAAATTCTATTGACTCAATAGGCATATGTTTTAAATCCCAATATGCTTTAATACCTATTGAATCATAATAATTTATTACAGCTTTATATCTATCATAATGGTCTGGCTTAATTAGATATCTAAAATCATGCATTATTTATTCACCGTCCTATATATTTTACATTTAACATATTCTACAAATCGCTCTTAAACCCTTTCAATGTCGAACGGTTCTACACACTTTTCTCTCCTATATCTAGCAATAGCAAAATTAACATTCTTAAAGCTCTTACAATACATATTTAAGAAATCATTTTCTCTAAACTCCTGTAGTAGCTTTTCTACTTCATCGGTTTTTTTAAACAAGAAAAATACTTGTAATTTACCATTCTCTATTTCTTCCACAATCGAATCTTCAAACATATTATTTGTATATAGCCACGCTATTTTATTTTTGCTTCTAAGTTTTATATATCTATTCTCCATTCATCCTATCCTCCAACGTTTTAATTTTCTCCTCAAATTTTATATGTTGTTTTATATTTCTTATTGCTAAAGCCAATAGAGAAGCTGCTAATGCTATAACACTTAAATCTTTCATTTATATAGCCTCCTTGTTCATGTTTTTCAATATTTTATCTAACCTATCAATCATTTTTTGATTGCTCTCATCCAATTTTTCAGCTAACAAATCTACATTATCTATCAATTCTTCCATTAACTCCTCATTAGTTTTTTTCTTACTATCCTTTATTGTTATCAAGGTAGCTCTCCCTACCTTATTTCTATCAATGCCATTAATTCTATTTCCATTTATTCTAAATCTATCTTTAATCATATTTAATCATCCTCCTTAATCTAAATAAGGTCTTAATGCTGTCTTACGACATGTGCCTTATGTTTTTATAATTTATGTGTTGACTTTAATCATTCTATGTATTATCATTATATTGGATATTTATAATCTTATGCTATAAATGAAGGTTTAATCGGCTTTAAATGAATCCATTTATATGCTCCTATTAAATATATATACGAACCTCTAATACCTATATCTTTATACATTTCTTCTATTTCTTTTGCTTTATATCCGTTCATTTTTAACCATAATATATTCGATATCACCATCTCATTATATCTACTATTTGGGTTATTACTTCCAATGTTAGCTCTTTTTCTTTTTATTGTACTTAATTCATCTCTGTTACTACTAGTTCTATTTACAACTTTTTGTGTATTACAAACACTATCCTTATACATCTCTATATAAAATTGCTCTAAAACCGAAAGAGCTTTATTCAAATTTTCTTTTTCTTCTTTACTCATTTCAGAAATCTTTGTATGACAAGACTCTTTAATAACTTCAAATACCAACTCTTGCAAGTCATATTTTTCTTGTAGAATTGCTTTTTTCTTATCAGCATACAAACCACGTTTTAAGAAATATAAATGCCTACTTAAACAATCATTTATTTCTAACCCACTCCCAATGTAGAGATATTTGTCAGAACCCTTTTCTCTCATCCCATAAACTCCAGCACAATAAATGTCACCTTTTATCTCCATCTTATTAACCATTAAAATCTCTCCTTTCAGCTTTTGAGGATAAGCCTAACCATATATTTTTATATTTTTAACGTCCACAATTTTGTGAACGTTCTTTATCTCTCAATTTCTTTTCTAAACTTCTTAATATCTCTCTTGTGCATTAAATAGAACCCAACTAAAATTCCCAAATACACAAAGTTTACAATTAACCATTCCTTCATATCACTACCCCCTTTATTTTTAAAATTATTTTCAAAAAACTATTGCATTACCCCTTATTTCTATGTTACAATTAAGGTGGGTTATTTTATAGTTTTAACAGAAAATAAAAAAACAAATAAGAGAGATAGAATTTTCCATCTCCCTATTTAAAGATTTTACGAGGTTTCCCTCTATTCCATTATAAGAATTTACAAATCTTGTTCAAGCCTATTATTCAAGCCATTTACAAGCATTTACTTATAATTATTTTTTATATTTTATAACCTTCTAAGCTAGTATTCATGCCATTTACACAGCTTTTTTAGAATCCCCTTTAACCTTTTTATGAGTTTGTTTTTTAGAACATTTAGTACATCTTATGTGGTTATTAGCTTCTTTTTTAACCCTAGTTCCACATTGATTACACATTATATGTCCTTTATCTAAAGATTTTTTAAGATTAATGTTTAAATTATTTATAATCTCTTGTCCAAATACATTCCATAGAAAAGCCATTTTTAAATCATCTTGCTTAAATGTGTATTTAATAATACTGTCTATTATATCTAACAAGGTAATATTATTTGCCTTTCCCCAATCCTCAAATTCTTTTCTAGCAGAACTATAGAATATTTCTTTAAAGTCTGTTTTCTTCATATCTTCATCATCATCTTTTTTATATTCTTTTACATAAGCATCAATTTCACTTGTAATAGAAGCTTCTAATAATTTATATTTCTCGATAACTTCTTTATTAACTTCTATATTGTTTTGGTTAAACATTAAATTCTTGACTCTAAATGTACCAAATCCCTTAGAATAATCAAATTTTGTATTACCTATACTTTCTATACTAGAGCAAATTCTGTCCATAACACTATTAGACTTTTCTAAACATTTTCCTTCTTTTTTATTTTTAGCATATTGGAAGAAATAAGGATATTTAGAATCTTTTATAACATTTTTTACATCTGTAGGTAATTTAGGAATAGATAATGTTTTAGCTGAGTCAATTATGTCATTATTGTAGGCACATAGCTTTTGCATTAGTTGATATTCTCCCATAGGATTTTCGGTGTTCCATATCTTAGTTAATGTATTACTAACCTTACCTATATTACTTTTTTCATAAACAAACAACAATGATTTAGCTATATTACTATTATTAATTTGCATTGCTCCTGCTTTACCCATTTCATAGTACTGCGGTCTTATATCATATTTTTCTATCATTTCTTCCGCTAATTTAATAATCCAATCAGTATCTAATACAAGAGCTTCATCACCATCCACGTCAAATTGTAATATTTTACTAATTATATCATGTGTACTTGTGTAAATACCATTAGTTGCAAACCATTTATTTTCTCCTTCTGTTCTTACATTATTTCTTATTACATGTTCAAAACTTAAACTTGGACTTCTTAAAACATCTAATTTGTCAGATTTCTTAAACAAATTACAATATACTTCTCCATCTTTTAATACTCCTTCTGGTACTTTAATATTACCAAACAGCCAGTCAACAAAGGCACAAGGGTCTGATAATATATATACCCTTCTACTTCCTTTAATCTTTATTTTACCGCTACAAACATCCTTTTTAGCCTTTGTCATAGTCTCACTTATTTTCTTCTTTACAAAAGCTGAATTAAGCATCTCTGGATAAATTCTTAAAGCTTCTTGAAAATAATTTCTCTTTTCATTCTTATTTGTAGCACCTAAAAATTTAAGCTGACTATTCCTATCTGTATGTACTTGTTTTATTAACTTCTTAAAATCTGTTGTAAGTATTTCTATTTGTCCATCTGTCATATTAATAAGTTGTTGTAGCATTTGATAATTAATTTCCATATCCTTATATTTATTTTCTTTAACTTCATCTGTTGCACATATATTAGCAGTACAATTATACTTTTTAAACTTTTCTTTATAATCATCCCAGCTACTATAAAATTTCCACAATTTGAATTGAGATTTTGTAAAAATTATTTGAATATTATCTTTTACTACATCATATTCTTTTTCATATATATCTTTAATTTTAGTGCTATATCCTTTTTCTTGACAGTACTCAATATAATTAAAAGGGGTAAGCAATCCTTTAAGCCAGTTTAAGCGAACTTGCATATTTGTTTTAGATATACAAGGTAACATTATTCCTAATCCATCAAAATGAGGTATTGGAATATCCATTGTTTCACCTTTTTTTAATTCCCAATTAGCTACATTTTTAACTCTTTCTCTTCCAATTTTATCTATATATTTAATTTCTTTAACTTTTCTATCAATATAGTCAACTTTGGCACTTACAAATGTTTCAAAATCATCAACAACAATGCATCTATCAATATCAAACCCTTCCCAAACCTCAGAACCACTGTTATTAAGAGCCAAGTAAGCAAGAAATTTATTTATATTCATACCCTGTTTGTTTATATCTTTTATAGTTAATCCGCACATTAAACTCAACATTATTTCATTTAAATCTTTATCTTCCTTAATCATCATGAATTTCTTTTGTCTTGTTTGTCCTGCTCCTGCTGTAAAGAATTGATATTTTTCATTATCTATTGTTAATCCATCTTTAATTATCTTTTCTGTGATTAAGTTATCCATGTCCCCAATCTTAACAGTTATAATCTTATCTGTAAAACTACCTAAATTAAGTCCCATAGTTCTAACTAAGTTATTAGATCCTATGGCAATAACATCTTTAGTTCTAATGTCTTTAGAATTAACAACCCTATCTATATCTTTATTTTTTAAATATATTTCATGTATTTTTTTCTTAATTATTTTTAGCTCTTTTTCTATTTGCATATACCTTGTACTATTTTTAATTATTTCTTTAAATAATATACTGCAATCATTGTTCCATACTTCAACATTAAATTGTTTCTTTACATATGTAGATAATCCTTTTCTAAAGTTATATTTTCTACCTTCTATGTCCCTTCTCATGTTACTGTAAGAGTTTTCCTCTTTAGTTCTAACTAAATTTAACTTAATACAATACATTTTTACTTGTTTATTCATTTTACATCATCCACCTTTATATTTATTTTCTTATACAAATCTATTAAATTTGCTAACATTATTATTTTGGAGGGTTTATCCCGAACAAAATAATAATGTTAGCATGAGTAAAGGGTTCTTTTTACCCTTTACGAAACTATCGTTAAAACATTTCATCTATTTCCTCTAATGAATAATTACAACCCCAAATAACACCTTTATTTCTATCTTCTAATTCATTAGATTTAGTAAATCCTTTTTGTAGTCCTTTAGGTTTTGGCTTATCTTTATCTTTAATATGCTTTTTAACACAATTTCTATAATAATCATGCTTTTCTTCTTCATAATTTGTAATTACCCATTCATAGTAAGGATATTCAACTAATAATTCAAAATCTTCATCCACTAAACCTAAATCAAGCTCCAATCTATAATACTTTTCTCCAGTATCATATTTACCTAAATCATAATAAATATCTGAAATTATTTTATCTTTGTGGCTTTCCAATAAGGCTTTGATTTTATAAGCATCTTCATACTCCTGAGATTTAAGAAATAAAATATCATTCTTATGTGCTATGTCTTTATCTGTAGCAACCCCATTCTTTTCTTTTTTAACAATAGATCCTAATAGACCATTCAATTTCCTATTGTTATGTAAATATTCTCTACTATTTGTAAACACCTTATTGCTATTTATTTCTAATGTTTTATAGTATTTAATACCCTCTTTAAGATTTAATTTACAAAGTTCTTCTGTACTATTAAATAATAAACAATAGAAATTAGGACTTTCTTTTATAACCTTATTTTTGTCAGATATGTAATACCAAAATCCAGGATTATCTATCCTAATCAAATCCAATTTAACAAGTACATCATTATATTTATTAATTGTTTTATCTGTAATCCCTAAATCCTTACATATAGTTTCAAAGCTTGGATAACATACTTCTGCTCTACCACCAACATCTACTGTTAATTCTTGCGTTGCTCTTTTATACATTCTTGCTTTAAGATAACAATAATAAGTAAGCAACTTAGAATTATCTAATTTTTCTATGTCTTGTTTCAATATCTTTTCTTTTTCTTCTTCAAAAAGTTGAATAAATTTATTATCTAAATTTATTTCTAAAGTACAGGAAATTAACTCTTTTGGTTTTACTTCATTAAAATCATATTTTGAATTGATTAACCTTAATTTTTGTAATTGTACAAGTATTTCTTTAAATTGTTCTACACTCCTATTTTTCTTTGTACTTACTGTGTATCCACTTTCTAAAATAATATCTTCTAAAGTAAATTTAATAACATCTTTTCTATTTGTATTTATAAATAGATAACACATAACAAGAACTAACTTACTATTATTAATTAATTGAAATAGACTTTTTTCTTCTTTAACTGGAACAAATAAACTATTGGATAATTTTATAAAATTAAACATATTACATTACACTCCTATCACGTTACTTTTTTGTTTTTTGTTTGCTCTGAAATAATTTATTATTGCAGAACAAGAGAACATTATTCTTTATTATTAATTAATTATTCTCTATTATTACACCTTCCTAGTGCCCCTAAAATTAGGGACGTAATTCTAGCTAATACTATTTTTGTTGCCCCTAAAATTAGGGACACAGTTTTTTAGCTTATTTTATAGCTATTTTCTTTAATCATTTTTTGTTTATGTAGGCTATAAAATATTATTGCTTCTTGTAGTAAATCTGTATTTTTAAATAAGTAAACTTGTTCTTGTTTTAATGTTTTATCTGTAGCCTTTCTATAATAGAATCCTAAACAATATAAATAGTCTCTTAACCTTTTGCTTGTAACTACATACTCCATAATCATGTCCCTCCTTCTTCTACTTTTTCAAACTTGTTTTGATTAGTTTACAGTCCTTTATTTCCAACATTGTTAAATCTTTTATATAGTATTTTTTATCTACTTCAATTCCTCTAGCTAATTTTCTATCAATTAATTTTTCTATATCCTGTGGCATTATATTACAACCTATTTCCCACTTATAAAGGCTGTTGTAAGCTTCTTTTTTATTGTTTTTATCCATGCTTTTTATACATGTAACATCTTTATTAGCTAAATATAAACCTGTGTTACTATAACTTGTACTAAATCCAAAAGTATTCATATATGCATTAGTAGAACCCATATTCATTTTTAATTTTTCTGCTATAGTTTCATAATGTTTGAGTAACTTAATAAGATATTTTTGTAATTCTTTATAACTCTTAATCTCCTTAATATCTTGCTTTATTTTACTTTTATAAAATCCTTGTTCACATTTATGATGTGTAATCCCTTTAAAGAAATAAAGTAAAGATAGAAATATTGGACTTGAATCATAGTGAGACCCTTTTATATCTACAAAGTCCTCATAATTCTCAAAGCAAAACCCATGTACTAACTCATGTCTTATGGTGCTTTTTAATTGCCATTTGTAAAACCATTTACCCCAAACTTGATTTTTTTTGTTATAGTGTACATACTGGTTTATAACTTTACTATTAATCGTTATCTTGTGTGTGAATTTATAATGGTTATATTTATCTTTGTCTGCATCTTCCCATGTTCCTGCTGTTGTCTCTCCTAAATCTTCTTCTACTACAACCACTTTGTTATAAAGCAATGGTCTATGCTCATATTTAAAGCACTTTCTTTTCATTTCCAACATTTCTTTTTGTAATAATTTTTCTAATAATTCCTGTCTTTCTCCCATTTTTTCTAATTCCCCCTTAGTTTTTTAATTAGTTTTGTAACCCACCTGTCCAATATATTGGATTTTTTTCGAAATCTTCTTGACTTAAAACTTGTCTTTTACTATAATTAAGTTAGAAATTTTATATTTGTAGTCAACAGTCTTAGTTTTTAAGATTTTATTTTTAAATGTATAGACTCTCATAATTTAGGCAATAATTAAAATATCAATATTTAGTTATCAAAGAACAAGATAATACATATAAAAAGAGTACAAAAACTACACTACTCCAACAAATAGTAGTGCTGATAATTCAATAAAGATAATATTAAAGTAAACTATACCTCTATCAGATTTTGAGCGAACTTAATAGAGATATAGCTATTTTTGTATAGACTAATAGCCCAATTTAAATTATAACACATAACTAAATATTGTCAATAGTGTGCAAATGTAGCTAAAATGGCTACTTTTTTATTTAAATAAATCGTCACAAAATCCATCTGCATCCCTGTTTTCTTCTATTATTTCTTCTACTTCTTTATAAAACTCTTCATATTGTTTTTTCATTTTTTCGGCTTCATTATCTTCAAATATATCAAACATACTCATATCTTTCAATACTTCTGCTTCTGGAAATCTCTTCAAAAAATTATCTATTTGTTTCTCATTTTTCTTCTTATCTAAAGTTATTATTTTGCTCATTTGGATTACCCCCTAACTGTATCAAAGATATCTTCCACGCTTCTCCAGCTATTAAATGTAGTAGCTTTGGGAAACTTATCTAAAAACTCTTGTTGTAATTCTATAAATTTCTCTTTATTAGTTTCTCTGCATAGTTTACTTGTTGTATTAGTATAATATCTTTCTACATCTTCCATTTCCTCATCTTCAAATCTTTCTTTATCTAATCCTAGTTCTTTAAAAACATAGAAAATCCTATCCCATTTTTCTTCTTCCCACTCCATTGCTGCTTCTGTCAGGATACATTTCAAAGTCCAATCTAAATTGTGTTCAAATCCTTTATTAACTATCTTTTTGTGTATTCTAGTAGCTTCTTTTATTTTGTCTTGTACTAGTAGAGCAGGTACTTCAAAAACCTCATTATTTAATATTGTTTGCATTTCCATAATTTTTAACATTTTGTTATCCCCCTTAAATTTTTATATTTTAATAAATTTTGTGGTGTAAGATCTATTCCAAAAGCTTCTGAAATTAATATAAATTGTTTTAATATCTTTATATTCATTGTTTGTCCCTCCATAGTTATATATTAAACTATTCAATTGAATTTGTCAACTATTTAATTGATTAATTTAACGGTTGATTTTTTCTTTGTTTTAGTATATTATATAAATATAGTAAAAATAACAATGTTAAGGGGTAGGTAATACATATATGAAACTTGAATTAACAGATAATAATAAAGATATGAAGAACTTAATCAAAGGATTAATAGCATCCGATGGTATAACTATGGAAGAATTAAATAATAAAATAAATGAAAAATATGGACGTAATAAATCTTTACAAAACTTAAGTGCTAAACTAAGTAGAAATAGCTTAAGAGCAGATGAATTACTAGAAATATTACTTGTTTTAGGATACACTATAGAAATTAATAAATAATACATATCAAGGCTCCAACATAGGAGTCTTTTCTATTGTCCAAAAACAGTTAAAAAAACAAGGTATTTTACTGTAAATTTAACTTATATAAGTTTAGTAGTGTTATATATCCTATAAGTTATTTAAAAGTAACTTCTTCTATAATTTTTTTAATTTGTTTTTCAGATAGCTTTTTTCTTTTAATTGCTCTTGAAAATATACTGCTTATCATATCCCAATCTGATTCTTCTTGTTTATTTTCTAGTGAAAATGACTTGAAATCTGCTACTTGAATTATATTGTTCATATTTATTCACCTTCTTTTTTAATTTCTATTGTCGGTTATGTTGACTTTTGAACTAAAGCTTGATATTGTTTGGGAACTGTTATAGATTTTTGGATATAGTAAAGCCGTGAAATAGCGACTTTTAACTATTGTTTGGTTTACTGCATGAGTTCCCATCAATAGGTTTCTTAATTGTTACTATCTATTATTCACCCTAGACATTAAGAAACAAGCACAATGAATATTCCACCACTCTAATATTTAAAGTCCTTTGAGCGTTGGACTTAAGGTATTTATAGTATGTATATACTACTTGTCCCCATAGATTTTCTGCATTGGCTCTATGTAACCTACTCTATATTATATTATGTTGCTAGAGTGCATAAACAACTAACCTATATCTAAAAAAGAGTATAGGAAACAAAGCCTTGCAATTTCCTACTTTTTTTGAGATAATCTATTTACGGGTTAGATATCTCCCAGAGGGATATTATAAGGTTTATTAGGCGATATTAAGTTATTGTCACGAGCAGGTATTGGCGTACTTGCTCTTTTTATTTTTATAGAATAATTTCAATTAATTTTAATAGAAAGGCTCCTCAGAGTCATAATAGTCAATGAGATCAATTTTAAACTTTTCTTCACTGAAACTTACATACAGATTTCCTATCTCATTAAATTTCACCTCATTAACTTTTAAGTAAAGTGTTTCTTTTAACCCTATTTTCCCTTCATCACCTTCATTGTTTTTCTCTTTGTATTCATCAATTATTTTTTCCATTCTTTCTATTCTTTTAGCATTAAATCTTACTTCATATATGCCTATAGCACTGTTAAATGATATAACGTTATAATCTAACTTCTTGAGTATATCTAATATGTTCATATGTTCTATCCTCCTATTTATTTAAATTTTCTTTTTCTATTCTTTGTTGTTCCTTTTGTTTCTTATAGGCATCTTTAAAAGCTCCAATAAAGGCTAACAATACAACTAGTAAAAATGTTGCTATAATTAGCCAACCAAAACCAGATGCAAGTAATAATAAAACCATAATTACGCTTCTCCTTGTATTAATTTATTAAATTCTTGCAAATCTCTTAAACAAATTACATTCTCGTCAACAATTGACTCTTTGTTTAAATTATCTTTAGTGTTTAAATATAGTGTATTATTGGTAATACTGTAAACTTTAAAGGTAATATAACCATTACTAGTTGTCTCTTTTGTACATTTCAAAACCCTATAATTGTAACTCTTTAAATTATTTATTCTACCTTGTACTAATTTTCTTAAATCTTCTGGCATGTCCTTAAGTTCTAGCTCTAAAATATTCATTTTCTCATTCTCCCCTTCTATTTTTTAAACTTTATATAGCTCTTATTAAACTCTTCTAAAATATCATAATTGTCAATTTCCCTCTTTAAATCTGATACTAGTACATTTACATAGTTCTGCGTGATTAGTAAAGATGAATGTCCTAGGAGCTTCTGCAAAATTGCTATGTTTTTATTCGCTTGTACGAATTTACGTGCCGCACTATGCCTGTAACGATGTATTCCCGTAGTTGTAACATTTCTACTTCTGTTATAAGATATTAAAGCACCATTTAAAGTTTTTTTGTTTAGTTGATTTCCAAAAACATTGCAAAACAGAAAATCATCTACATTTTTGTATTGTCTTACCTTTAAATATTCTTTAAGAATTTTGATTATAGTACGGTTTAAAGGTACTATAAGAGGTTTTCTATTTTTAGTTACATTCACATATACAACCTCATTTTCAAAGTCTAAGTCTTTTATTTTGATGTTTATAAGGCTATTTAATCTAATTGCTGTGGACATTAAAAAATTTATAACTACCCAAGACCGATACTGTGCAAAACTTGTTTTCTTCATGTCTGGTTTTTTCAAAAGAATTGCTAGTTCCGCATCTGAATATGTCTCTATAGCCTTTTTATCTAATTTAGGTAATTGAATTTTAAACGTATTTAGATATCCTTTTTCCATAAAATAATAAAGAATAGTTTTAAAATCTCTACTATAAGTGAATAATGTTTGGCTACTTACATCTAAATTGTCTCTTACATACCTTACAAAATTATCTACTGTACCTTTATTTATATCTTTAACTTTTGTATCTTCATCCAAGAATTTTGTTATAGCTCTATAACCTTCTTTATAGTGTTTTATAGTTGCATCTCTTAAATTTCTAGCTTTACAATTATCAATGTATTCCTCAAATCCTTCTTTAAATGTAATAGAATTATCTGTCTCAATTTTTAATTTTTTACGCATTTTTAGTATAAATCACCTCTTTTTTGAGGACGAAAAAAAGACACGTCCTTAGCTTTTTTTACTAATAAGACGTGTCTTGTCTTTTCTAGAAAACTTACTGCAAAATCTATATTAAGCAATAAATTCTCTTCTATTTTTTAATCAATCCCTAGAAGTCAATACCACTAGAAGCGTTGATATTACTCGCTTTACAAAATTATTTGTTTAAAGCTTCTTCTATAGCAACTGCAACTGCAACAGTAGCTCCTACCATTGGGTTGTTACCCATTCCTATAAGACCCATCATTTCAACGTGAGCTGGAACTGATGAAGATCCTGCAAATTGAGCATCTGAGTGCATTCTTCCCATAGTATCAGTCATACCATAAGAAGCTGGACCAGCTGCCATGTTATCTGGGTGAAGAGTTCTTCCAGTACCACCACCTGATGCAACTGAGAAGTATTTCTTTCCTAAATCTATCATTTCTTTCTTATATGTTCCTGCAACTGGATGTTGGAATCTTGTTGGGTTAGTTGAGTTACCAGTTATAGATACGTCAACTCCCTCATTGTGCATTATAGCAACACCTTCTCTTACATCATCTGCACCAAAGCATCTAACTTTAGCTCTTGGTCCGTTTGAGTAAGCAATTTCGTTAACTATTGCTAATTCTCCAGTGTAATAGTCAAACTTAGTTTGAACATAAGTAAATCCATTAATTCTTGAGATTATTTGAGCTGCATCTTTTCCAAGACCGTTTAATATAACTCTTAATGGCTCTTTTCTAACTTTGTTAGCTTTTTCAGCTATTTTTATAGCACCTTCTGCTGCTGCGAATGATTCATGACCAGCTAGGAATGCGAAACATTTAGTTTCTTCACTTAAAAGCATAGCTCCTAAGTTACCATGTCCTAAACCAACTTTTCTATCATCTGCAACTGAACCAGGGATACAGAATGCTTGAAGACCTTCTCCTATACAAGTAGAAGCGTCAGCAGCTTTTTTAGTTCCTTTTTTAACAGCGATTGCTGCTCCTAAAACATATGCCCAGCCAGCATTTTCAAATGCTATTGGTTGAGTTTCTTTTGCTATTGTATATGGGTCAAATCCAAGATCTTGACAAATCTTTCTTGCTTCTTCTAGAGATGCAATACCGTACTTTTCAAGAACTGGAGTTATTTGTCCTATTCTTCTTTCATAACTTTCAAATAATGCCATTTTAAAATCCTCCTTCAACCACTTTATTATGCATGTCTTGGGTCTATTACTTTAGCAGCTTCATCGAATCTACCATATTGACCTGTTGCTTTTTCTAAAGCTTCTTGAGCATCTGCTCCTTTAGCGATAGATTCCATCATTTTTCCTAAGTTAACAAACTTGTATCCTATGATTTGATCATCTGCATCTAAAGCAACGTTAGTTACGTATCCTTCAGCCATTTCTAAGTATCTTGGTCCTTTTGCTAAAGTACCATACATTGTACCAACTTGGCTTCTTAATCCTTTTCCTAAATCTTCAAGACCTGCTCCTATAGGAAGTCCACCTTCTGAGAAAGCGCTTTGTGATCTTCCGTATACGATTTGAAGGAATAGTTCTCTCATAGCTGTATTAATAGCATCACAAACTAAGTCTGTGTTTAATGCTTCTAATATAGTTTTTCCTGGTAATATTTCAGATGCCATTGCAGCTGAATGAGTCATACCTGAACATCCTATTGTTTCAACTAAAGCTTCTTGAATAATTCCATCCTTAACGTTTAATGTTAATTTACAAGCTCCTTGTTGTGGTGCACACCAGCCTACTCCGTGAGTTAATGCCGATATATCTGTTACTTCTTTAGCTTGTACCCATCTTCCTTCTACAGGAATTGGTGCTGCGCCATGATTTGGGCCTTTGGCAACTACACACATTTCTTCAACTTCTTTTGAATACATCATTTTTTTTACTCCTCCCTAACAAACGAATTTATAGCCTATAATTAAAGGTTACTCGAAAGGGCTATTCTTCACACGGGAACTTTTTAGTCCCGCCGGGTTATTAATTACCTACATATATTCTATCAAATGAATATGACTCAAACAATATAAATTTTTCAAAATTTAAAAATTCCTCCTGTAATCTTATAATAATGCATAAATTTTCTTATATATCCTTTCCTTCGGAAGTACTGAAAAGTGTGTGTAATACTATCTTTATAGCTTGAACCCAATATATGTTAATGATAAAATAGTAATAATTTGAAAGTGAGGTAATATGAATGAAAAATATAACTAGTATTGTTGTTCAAAAGATGATAGCTTACTTTGAGAAAGATGTTAGAAGGATAAATCATGCGCTAAAAGTTTATACCTTTAGTAAAACTATTGGAGAGATGGAAGGACTAGATGATAAAACTCAGTTAATACTTGAGATATCTTCAATTTTGCATGATATAGGCATTAAAGAAAGCGAAAGAAAATATAATAGTTCTGCTGGAAACTATCAAGAAATAGAAGGGCCTCCTGTTGCTCAAGAGTTACTTAAGGATTTGAATTTGGAAGATGATATTATTAAGAGAATTAGTTATTTAATAGGAAATCACCATAGTTATAACAATATAGATAGTATTGATTTACAAATATTGGTTGAGGCGGATTTTTTAGTGAATGCTTATGAAGATAACATAAAACCAGAGTCCATAAAAGTCTTTAAGGAAAAATATGGACAAACTGAAACTTTTAAAACATATCTAGATTCTATGTACTAATAAAAAAATACAGGTAGCAAAATCTGCTACCTGTATTATATTTATTATAGTCCTTTAGCTATAGCTTCTGCTACACCCTTAGCTCCAACACTTCTCCAAAGCGCTACATCTTCTGAGGCTTCTACAAAAAATGCTTTTATAATAATTGCAGGCATTTCTGTTTTAGCTAATTCTATTAAATATTTAGCATCACCTTTAGCCCCTCTTGACCTGAATCCAATTTTAACTAAATGCTTCTCAATATTTTCTGCATATATTTTTCCTTTATTGCTCCACTTATAATAAAGAACCTCTGATCCTAATGCTCCATTAAATCTATGATAAAAATTATTAGTTTGGCAAGATATATATAAATCTGCCCCCCAAGCATTAGCTTTTTCTACCCCATAATCAATACTATCAGCTAAGCTTCTATGAGCTTCTGGCGGAGTTACATCTAAAACCTCATGTCCTAAAGCTCTTAACTGCTTCATTAGTTCTATATGATAATCTTCTGCAATATCAACCTCTCTTAAAAGCCCTATGGCACCTAAATCTTCTCCAGTTCTTTGATATCCTCTTCTTACGGCAATTCTCATTAATATTTCCTCCTTTGTAACTTCATGGGCAAGTATCGTTCTTTATTAATATATGTACCGTAGTCAGAATTTGTTTTCATAATAAATGGAAAAAGCCAGTAGAAATAATAATTTACTTCTACCGACTTAATATATTATTGTGCTTTGCCTTGATTCTCAACTTCTAGTTTTGACTTTTCTATCTCTGCAATATTTCCTAGGTAATAATGTCTAATTGGTTTTAAATCATCATCTAGTTCATAAACTAGCGGAGTTCCTGTTGGAATGTTTAAGTTTGTAACTTCTTCATTAGATAAGTTATCTAGGTATTTAACTAAAGCCCTTAAACTATTTCCATGAGCTGCTATTATAACTTTTTTATTTAACCTAATAGTTGGAGCTATAACATCATTCCAATATGGTATTACTCTATCTATTGTATCATTTAAGTTTTCTGTTAATGGTATTTCATCTTCTTTAAGATCCTTGTACTTACTTTCTAGTCCCGCATATCTTTCATCATTTTTATCTAATGCTGGTGGGTAGACAGCTGAATCTCTTCTCCACTTATGAACCTGCTCATCTCCATACTTTTTAGCTGTTTCTGCTTTATTAAGTCCTTGAAGGGCCCCATAATGTCTTTCATTTAATCTCCAAGATCTTTGAACTGGAATCCATAAAAGATCTAACTCATCTAATGCATACCACAAAGTCTTTATTGATCTTTTTAATACTGAAGAAAAAGCTACATCAAATGTATATCCTTCTTCTTTAAGCACTTGTCCAGCTTTTATTGCTTCTTGTACACCTTTATCTGATAAGTCAACATCAGACCATCCAGTAAATCTATTTTCTCTATTCCAAACACTTTCTCCATGTCTTAATAATACTATCTTTTTCATTCTTAATCCCTCTCTTTAAACCAGTTATTAAATATGTACTATCTCTTTTCTATATATTAATTTTATCACTACTGATTTAAAATATCACATCTCAAATATCCTAATATAATGAGTTTAAAACTGATTTAAACCATTACTTTGTGTATTTATGTTTAAAATCATCTTATTGATAATTATTATCAATAATCTAAAGACTTAGAATTGCAAAGTTTAATTGCTTATTAACCATTTCAACCTTATTAGGGAGTACTTTACTAATCTCTTCTATAAACTCCATATCTAATCCTAATTCATTAATTATATTGTTGTTTAATGAAAAGCTAGTACTTACTTTTACCAATTTCTCATAATATAGCGTACTTAAAGCATCAGCAACACTCAATATCATTACTTCTAATTTATAATTCTCAGCTCCCAAAGGAGTGTGATGGTGTTTAACTACTGTTTTTATATCCTCATGAAGATTCCATTTCTCACAGAGCACTTCCCCTATATCGCTGTGAGTACAGCCTCCCATTATCATTCTCTCAGCAACAACTTGACTTACTCCTTTTTTCTGAATTTCATATACCTCATCAACTATCTCAGGGAAACACACATCTAATGCAGTGTACCCAATATCATGAATTAGCCCATAGGCAAAATATCTATATTTATCTTCAATTCCAAGCTTTTCAGCTATTAAATTTGCAGCTATTGATGTACCCAAGCAATGTTTCCAATACATTTCACTATTTAACTCTTTAGAATTACCTAAATTAGTAGGTAAAAGAGATTTTATTAAATATGCTACTATTAATTTCTCTACTGTTCTCATACCTAAATAAACAACCGCATCTTTAATTGATTCAATTTTTCTTTGAAGTTTAAAATATCCAGAATTAATATTAGTAAGCAAAGCTTCTCTTAAATTTCCGCATTCATTTATTTTCAATGAAAGTTCAGTAATATTTATGTCCTCTTCTTTGTTTATCATTATTATTAAATCGGATATTTCTGCCTTAATTGTTGGTAGCTTGTCTGTATTTTTAATAACACTTATTACACTTTCTTTTGATATTTTCATTCTTAGCACCCCCATAAGTCTTTTCAGAAAATTATTTATGCTATTTCTTCTCTTTCCCCATTTACAAGTTCTAAAATAAATACAAAGAGTGGTATTCCTATTATCATACCCCATGCCCCTAAAAAGTGCTCTGATAATATAAGAACAGTGAATGTTATGAATATAGGTAAATGTATAGCCGAAGACATTATCTTTGGATTTAAAACATAACTTTCAAAAGCATGTAGTACTACAATCATTACCACTACAGATATTAGTTTAGATATTCCTCCAATCTGTAGTGCACATATACTTAAAGGAATAAAGGAAACTATTACTCCAACTACAGGCATTAATCCTAGTATAAACATCATTGGCCCAAGTATAAAGACATTTTCAAAGCCAAGTAGAGTTAATATTATGCTCGATATTATAGAATTTATTAAAGAAATTACTAGCTGCATTTCTATAACAACAACAAATGATTTCATAAAAATTTTAGCTAAAGATTTATAATATGTATAAAGAAAACTTCCTTTTCCAGTCTCAAATCTTTGAAAAAATGCTTTAAGTTTATGTTGTTCTAATATGTACATAAAAGACAATAATATTGAAAGACCTATGTTAAAGCCTGTATTTTTAATATATCCCACTGCTTTCATAGTAAGTACATTAATGCTGGATAATCCCTTCATTAAAGTATCTTCTTTTATATCTAAATTATATTTATCAAACTTTGATATAAACTCACCAAAATCATAATCTTTAATTCCATTTATCAATAAATTTACTTGATTAGCTATATTAGGAATAAAAACCACTAAGAATCCAATTAAGCCTAACACTACTAAAAAATATGATATTATATCAACTATTCTTTTAGTAAATATCCTTTTAAACCTAGCTTTTTTATACAAGGTTTTTGAAAGATCCAGTATCAGTATCACCTCGATTAGAGTTAGCAGTATTAATGACATAAAGTCTTTTAATAGAAATAATATAATTACTATTAAAACTAGTGCTAGTACCTTTTTAAACGAGTTACTTGTCAAATTTCTTTCAATAAAGTTCAATTCATCATCCCCTATAATTTTACACAATAATCTAATTCTATACCATAATACATACTTATATCAATGTATTAATCTTTACAAAATATAAAATTTATTTAAACTTTATTGCCTATCTCTCCTCCCCCTAATATCTAAGGTTAATTCTTTATCTATAAGAAGATTATTCCTTATCTTGTATATATTCTTCATTGAAAACGTTAGTGTAATGCTTTATAAATATATTATAAGAGGGGGAATTAATATGAAATTTATTAAAAAGTTTTTAATGCTGTTTCTAATATTCATAGTATCATCTACCTCAATCGCTATAGTTAAAGCAAATGCAGCTACTGTTAGTGGACAAGATATAGTTAATGAATCAAAAAAACATCTAGGAAAACCTTATGTTTATGGCGCTACTGGACCTTCATCCTTTGATTGTTCTGGGTTCACAAAATATGTATACGGTCAATTAGGTGTAAACTTATCTAGGACAACCTATACTCAAATCAAAGAAGGAACCTCTGTAGCTAGAGCTAATTTACAGGCTGGTGATCTAGTATTTACTAACTCTGGACATGTTGGTATCTATGTGAGTGATGGACAAATTATTCACGCACCTAGAACTGGAAGTGTAGTTAAGATATCACCAATATGGACATTTATTGGCGCAAGAAGAATATTAAATTAAAACAATAAAGGATGTACTAAGTTATCACTAACTAAGTACATCCTATTTTTATATAATTATGAACCTATATAATCACCTAAATGCTGCTTTACTAGTTCCTGCATATCATTAATGTAACTCGCTTGTATATCATTTTTAACAGAGGTTATATCTTGAATATAATCTTTATATTCTTCTGGATTAACAAAACTATAATCTCTAATTTCATTAACAATTTTGTCTATCTCACTAAATAGAACTTCTCTATCTCTAGTACTTAACCTATCAATATTATTACTTATTTCCTTATCTACAAGTTCACTGATATCTACATTATAGCCATTTGTCTTCATATTATTGATATACTCTTGTGCCCTACATATATTTAATAATTCAGTTTGTGTAAACATAGCTTTTTCCATCATTTGTATCAACTCCAATTTAATTATTCCACTAAATTAATATTTGTATTAAGATATGCTTTTATTCCTTTTAGTTAATAAATTTAGTGGAATATAAAGTTAATACTTTAACAATAGTATCGTAAGTAAATATATTCATATCGTGATAATATATGATGCAGCTTTATTTGCTGTTTTTAATGTCAGCTATAGCAGTTTCAGCTGCTAGACGTCCTATTACAAATGATACTGTCAATCCATGTCCTAGTTGACTTGCAGTTTCTCCTCCTATATAAAGCCCTTCAATAACAGTTTTATCTTCACGTAATGCATGTGCACCTGAATCAATTAATACACCACCATTTGTTATTTGGCTTGCAGGAGAAATTTTAGCTCCATAGTATTTAGGTGTATCAATACGACTAAACATAGAATCTTTACGACCAAACTCTTCATCTTTACCTGCATCAAAATATTTTTGATAAGTATTAACCGTTTCTACTAAAGTTTGTCCATCGTCTAAGCCAAGCTTTTCTGCTAGCTCTTCTAAAGTATCAGCTTCTGTAAAATAACCACTATCTTTGTATTCTTGCATAAGAGCTGCATTATCTACTGACACTTGGTCAAATACTAAGTATGCATATCCAGTAGTTTGCTCAGTGATTTTTTCACCAAGTTCAGTAGTATTAGCTAATTCATTTACAAATCTTTTTCCTTCCTTATTAACTAATATAGCTCCATTGTAACGCACATTGGTCAAAGACACTGCACCATTACCAGTATCAAATGCAACAGTTTGTGGAGATGTAACATCCATATTTCCTATTCCAGCTCCTACTTCCATAGCCATAGTAATACCATCTCCAGTTGCTCCTTCACTTGCTGTCGAAGGATATCCAGCCCACTGAGGAGTATATTTTGCTACCATTTCTGCGTTAGATGCAAATCCTCCTGTTGCAAGAATTACAGCCTTCGCATTTATTTTGTAGTTACCTTTATCGCTTTCAATTTCAACACCTACAGCCTTATCTCCATCCATTATAACCTTAGTTGCTTTACTATTTGTTCTGTAATCTATCTTTAATTCATCCATTCTTTTTAATAATACAGAAACCAGCATTTTTCCCATAGCACTGCCATCTTCCGTTGTATGTTGAGAGCCATTTATAACCTTAGATAAATCAGCACCCATATCTATAAGCCAATCAGCAGTCTTTCCTGATAAATCTGCTAACAATCTCAATGAAGAATCGTCTTCTGTTTTGCTACCTAAAAGCTTTTTATAATACTCATCGGCTGTATACACTTCACTCTCATCAACAGTTGTATCAACAGATGCTGATGAAGTAGCGTCTGTATCAGTTGCTTCCTTCTTTTCACCTAATTGTACTGAACTTCCTCCCGCATTAAATGCAGTAGATGCAAGAAGAGTAGTTCCTCCCATTTCAGGCATCTTCTCTACAAGTATAACATTCATCCCCTGTGATTTTGCTTCTATAGCAGCTGTCATTCCTGCACCACCACCACCTACGATAACAATATCTGTAGTTTCATCTTTTACTTTACTTCCACAAGAAACCATAGTACTTGTCATTAATACGCATAATAGAATTCCTAATAATTTTTTCATATTATCCCCCTTAGTATGTAAATATTGTTTAAAAATTAACAACTTGATTGTAAACCATGGGGTAACACAATAGTCAATATTTATTAATAGATTATTCATAAAAAAAATTTTCTCTCTCTCAATCTATATACTAAACATAATATAATTATTATAATTAATTATATAAACTCTAAATTTGTACTTATATGTCGAATCACAATTGATTAATCTTAAGTATAATTAATATTGAAGGGAGTTATCTATGTATACTATAGGAAAATTTGCACAATTACTAGGTTTGAGTATTGACACTATTCGTCACTATAAAGATATTAATATTCTTACACCAACTCAATCACTAAACGGTTATTTTAAATATGATAATAAACAAGCGCTTATTACTCTACTTACAAAAGAGTTAACTAGTTTACATATGCCACTATCAGAAATAAGACATACTATCAAAAATACCTCCTTAAATGAATTCAATTATTTTCTATGTGACAAGGAAACAGAACTTGAAGATAAAATTAAGAGACTTGAAGATGAATTGTTCCGCTTAAAAGAAACTAAAAAATACTCAAGTTTTGGCATGAAATTAATAAATTCTGTTGATGAATTTCATGGTACAACAATATATTCATTACCTATAATCACCAAGGATTCTTCAGTAAAAGAATTCAATTTTATAAAAGAGTGGGTTAATTGTTTCCCATTTTCATATATATCTATATCATTATCCAAGGAAGAATTAAATGATGATACCTTTAGCAAAAAATATTCTTCAACTATCGGTATAGGAATAACAAAAAAATATTTCGATGATTTATCTTTAAGTTGTAGTAATAATATTAAGATAACTAATGAAGGTTTATGTATTAGAACCTGCATTGCTGTAAAGGATATATTCTCTATTTCTCCTGATGATTTATCTTCTCTTACCTCTTATGCAAAATTAAAAGGATATGAATTTGTAGATAATACTTCTGGAAGATTGCTTTTTATTGAAAATGCAGACACAATCCCTATATACTATATTTTAATATGGGCTCGAGTTGAAGCTAAATAACAAAAATAGAATTGCCTAGCTAATAAGCAAGCAATTCTATTTTTATTTTATCATTAAATCTTAAATCTATTTACTTCTTCTATCATTTGACTAGTCATACTATTAAGAGTTTTTGCAGCTTCGGCTACTTCTTCAGTTGAAGCATACATCTCTTCTGATGACGCTGATATCTCCTCAGATGATGCTGAAGTTTCTAATGAAATTGAAGATATTCCATCTATTCTACTTAATATAACATTTTTATCGCCTTCTATATTTTCAGCAGAACTTTTAATACTATCAATTTTAGGTATTACTTCTTCCACAGCAGATATAATTTCTTTAAAAGATTTTGTTGAATTATCAATAATCTCAACTTGTTTCATTAATTCATCATCCATAGTTACCGAATCTTTTACTATAACATCTGAATTCTTTGATATTATATTTATTAATTTACTTATATTTTCTGCTGAATCTTTTGATTGTTCTGCTAATTTTCTTATTTCTTCCGCTACTACCGAAAAACCTTTTCCAGATACTCCAGCTCTAGCGGCCTCAATAGCAGCATTTAATGCTAATAAGTTTGTTTGCTCTGATATACTATTGATTAGATTAGTTATTTCATTTATTTGCTTAATATTTTCTCCTAAGGTTTTTATTTTATCATAAAAACTCTTAAAAGAAGTACTTACATTTATAACAGATTTATTTAATTCATTCATATCATTACTACTATTGTTTGCCATAATATTTATCTGCTTTGAATTTGAGTCTACGTCCTGAATCTCTTTAACCATTTCAGATAATTTATCACTAAATTCATTAAGTATTGTTACAATTAACATTAAATCTTCTGATTGAGATCCTGTCCCCTTAGTGATATCAGAAATGGCTTCAGTTACATTTTCTGATACATTTGCTATCTGCTCTGATATAGCTGTTAGATTTTCAGAGCGAAAATTAATATTTTCAGAGTTATTCTTTATCTTTTTAATCATTGCTCCCAATGATTCTTGCATTACTTTCATTGAATTTGTCATATCTCCAATTTCATCTTTCAGCCTTAAATACTTGGGAGATACTTCTTTATTTAAATTTCCTTCTGATAATAACTTTAAATGTTTAGACGTTGATTTTATTCCTTTCGCTATAGTACTTGATATTATATAAATCATAATAAAACCTATAAGTACTAATACAGCAGCTGATAGTGCTATAAGTATCAGCAATCCATCTAATTCTGATAAAATTTCTTTTTTATTTACTGTAACTCCTACTGACCATTCCCCAACATTTACCGGAGCATATCCTATTATTTTTTTAACCCCATTATACTTATATTCACCTAATCCAGTCTCTCCGACTATCATTTTTTTATAGATTTCTACAAGACTATGTAAACTTTCATCCTTCTCTGCTTTCTCTATAGCATTATTCATTTTAACTACTAAGTCACTATTAGTATTAGCAATAGTTACGCCTTTTTTATTTATCATAAATGCATACCCAGTTTCGCCAACCTTAACTTCATTAGTTAATTCACTTAAATAATTTCCATCCCTAGTTTCAATTAATACTCCAACTACTTCATTATTATGTTTAATTGGAACTGCATAAATAATAATTACGCTTTCATCAGTTTTGTTTATTATTGGATCTGAAACAGTCCCTTCCCCTGATAATGCTTTTTGAAAATACTCTCTATCCTTTATCTCAGCGGTTGTACCACTTGTGTTATGAGCTGATCCATTTTTATCTACAACCCCCATCCTTAAGCTTCCAATCCTTTTAGATTCCTCAGAAAGAATTGATAATTTTTTTTCTAAAGATATGTCAGGATTGCTTATTTCATCTCTAGCAGCTATTGACTCAAGTGATTTTAATTCACCTTCTATTTTACTTTCAATATTTGCAGCAGTTCTTACTGAAATATTAGGAAGTGTTTTCTCTAAATTAGATTCTAGAGAGCTTTTTGCTGTTAAGAAGGCCACTATTCCCATGCTTATGCATATAACTATGAACAGGGATCCCACAAATACTATTAATTTTGATTTTATACTTTTCATAATTGTCCCCCTTTGTTTGATTGTTTCTATTAAAAACAAATCAATTTTAAATCAAGGGGTAACCCCATAGTCAATGATTACTATAAAAATATTACCAAAATTTAGTTTTCATATAAACTAATTTGTTTATTTTTGGAGATTTAACACCCATTCAAAAACTATAAAAAAGTAGCAGCTTAAAACAGAAAAAAGTTAGTTATCTATATTATGAGAAGAACATCTATTCCTCTCAATACTGATTTATGGTATAATTTTCCTATAGGTAAAATACTTGAGAATCCTTTCAATTCCAACCCTGTCATAACTGCAATTATGACTAATATCAATGACTATTTTAATTCATTACTCACCCTATCAACCTCCTATTAAAAAATGAGTAAGAGGTGATAAATTTGAATTTTGATGAAGTGGAAAGATTAGCCTTACTATCGATAAAAGGAGATATGAGAGCAAAGGAAGAATTAGCAGAAAATTTCAAACCATTTATATTAAATCTCGCAAAAAGATCTTATATTCATGGTTTTGAATTTGAAGACATAGTTAATGAATGTTATAATAGTTTATTTAATTGCTTAAGCCGATATAATCCTGAAAAACACAGGTTCGTTGCCTATGCTACTATCTCAATAAAAAACTCAGTAGGTTTATTAATAAGATTAGCTAATAAAAGAAATGAAACTGATGGCGCAGCTACATTAATTCTTACTGATAATCTTGAACATGTAGTTTCAAATGATAAGGAATTTATAGAAGATGAAGTTATTAAAAAAATTGATATTGATAACTTAAAAAAGGCAATTAGTGAGCTTAGTCACACTGAAAAGAAGCTTGTAGACTATGTTTTTCTAAAAAAACATACCTTAAAGCAGTATTCCTTGCATAGCAATCTTAACTACTCAAAAGTGGTTAATAAGAAAAATAGTATTATTAATAAATTGAAATTCAATTTAAGAAATGGGATTTCAATTAGTGGTAATTGAGGAATATTAAACTTAAATAATCAATTATTTTGCGGAAGATTAATTGTCTTCCGCATATTAGTATCTTCCCTTTATAAAATCAGCAACATCATCAATTTCAGGAAAAAGAGTTGACTTGTTTATAGAAAAGGCATTTAACATATCAATAAAACTTTTCTTCTCCTTAATTATAAATACTTGTCTTTTTTCATTAGAATCTTTATATCGTAACTCATTTAAATCTAACTCTTTATAATTCTTAGACAAGCCACATAATATAAATGCTCCATCCTGCTTAAGTACTCTATTATTGTTTTTAAGTGGCAATACCACTACACTGCTAAGCAAATCCTTTTTTTCAATCTCATCTCTAAATGCAGGCTTTTCAGATTTCACTTCCTGTAATAAAGGATGTACTTTTGTATTAAACTGTTCTTGAGACATATTTTTATCACTTGCACACTCATACATCTCTTGTTGTTTTTCATATTCAAACATAGGTAAACTTGCCAATATTGAAACAGTATCGCTTTGAGGATATTTTATAGAGTTATCATCAACAGAAAAAACTACAATCTCTCCAAAAGAATCTTGATAGTTTTCACAAGCAAAATACAAGGCAACCAAAGGATTAGTTGTTATATCTAATAGCCTTGTAGGCAACCCATAATGTTGCATTTCCACAAGATACTCAAGATGAGACTTCATTTTTTCAAAACTACTTGGACACTTAATTATTAGTTCATTGTACATTTTTCTTTCGTTAATCCTCCAGTTATGTCTACGCATTAATGAAGGAATTAGAATATAATTAGCTTCAGCATGTCCCCTATAAAACAATGTTTTCCCTGGTAGTGACATTTCTCTAATATACTTAAAAAACTCTTCAATAGAAGACAAAAAATTTAGCTCAACTGTTGAGTTTAGATATACTATTCCTTGAGAAATATTTACTTCACTTGATAGTTTGTACTTTTCTTTTAATGACTTCATCATTTCCTTAGTAGCTACTAAACGCTCTTCCATTGTGTTTATTGACTTGTAAATCCAATTAATTAAAGCCTGTGCTTCCTCTAATTTCATAAAGTCAACATTTCCATAATTCCTCATAGCTTTGGAATTAATAAATTCATCAAGAGCTTTCTCAATATCCTTTGCTTCAACGAATTTGCTCCTATATAATTCAGTAAATGGAGAATCTATATTCTTTAATATTTGCAGCATTGAATCTTTGCTAATCTTACCAGATATATAACGATTCATATCACAGTATCCATCAGTAATAAGTTTTTCTCCACATACTAAATAGAATGCTTTTTCCACAAATGGATTAGTATATATACTTTCGAAGAAAAAAAAGAACAAAATAACTCCCTCCTAAACTAACCAAAATACTTTTATTAATTACTTACACTTATTTCTATTTTACCGTAAGTGTTTCCATATTTCTACATACATTATATAAAACTGGGGGAGGTATGTTAGAGTTTATTCTGGTTGATTAGTTTTTAATTTGCCTCTTTTAGTCAATAAGGCGTCCATTATCATTCCACGAACCATACATCTTATCTTGTTTAGTATTTTCTATAAACTTATCCAATCTCTTCATAAATAATTCCTGTTGGCTTTTCACCTGTTGTATTGTATCTATTCGTACTCTTCTATAAAGCTCAGGGAAATTCATAAAATTTTTATATACTAACATATCTTCTTTCAACTTTTTCTCTATAAACTTATCAATAACAAAAGAATTACTACTCATATCAGGTAAGACCTTTCTTCCTTCATCAGTCATAAGTCCAAGTTTCTCAAGACGCCTTACACGTTCTTTATTCAATTCTGTCCATGAACTTTTTTTGCTTCTAGGAGATAGTCGTTGAACTAGCTGATTTTCTGAATTTTTCTTTTTAATTCCATCAATCCACCCAAAACATAAAGCCTCTTCAACTACATCCAGATATAATAATGTATCTGCTTTAGGCACAATACTAACCACTACCCAACAACTTGTTTTGATTGAACTGTTATCTTGCAACCAAATTCTTAGCTCTTCCCTTGTCCTTACATTAAGTAAACCTTCTATATTTATGATTAACTCACTCCTTTTGTTTTCTTATTATTAGTATATCAGCAAAACCCTGACAACCACTGTCATTTTTATAAAGAATTAGCCCCATCAAAATCTTAAAAGAGTTTGATGGGGCTAAAAATGAATCCAATGAAGCTTTGAAGACCAAGCTTCTACAGCAATAAGGGTTACAACCTTATTAGCTCAAATTTATTTTCTTTTGAAACTCTATAGGTCTGTGTATCTATTACTTGTCCTATAGCATTTCCTACATCATATAAAGCTTCATCTGTAGCATCTTCAGATATTTTTGAATATCTTTGCTTCTTGTAGACATCTTTTCCTTCTTTATCTAGTCCGCTTTTATATTCTACAACTAAAGCTAATGAAGTTAAAATTGATTCTGTCATATGACTCGCCTCCTTTCATTTTAAATAGAATTTTTGTCTATCTTTCTTATATTGTTTAGTTACTTAACTCTTATTTTTTGACCAGGATATATTAAATCTGGATTTTCAATATTATTTATAGCTATGATTTCTTTTACTGTTGTGAAGTAAATCTTTGATAATGTCCATAAGTTATCGCCTTTTTTTACTACATGATATAACCCCTCTTCTTTTGACTGATTGCTTTCTTCATTATGGATACTAAAAGCCTTTTTAATTCCTCTAAAAATTGCAGCTGCCATAGCCTCAGAGTTATAAATTTGCATATCATGTTCACTATCGCAAAAGGCACACTCAATAAGAATTGCAGGCATTTTAGTATTCTTTAATACAAAGAGATCACCTCTGATTTTTACCCCTCTGTCTCTAAACCCTAATGAAGCAATCCCAGGAAGTATTACTTTTGCAATATCTATCCCCTTACTGCCTGGATAACAAAGAATCTCACATCCTTGTGCTCCTGGAAAAGCATTATGATGAATAGATATAAAGAAATCCGTATTATGATTATTAGCTATAGCTACTCTCTTGTTTAAAGAGTCATAAAGACTTGAAGCACTACTAGGTAAACATTTAATAACCTCAATACCTGCACTTAAACATTTCTCAATTAATTTACTACCTACCTCAAGATTTAACTTATCCTCTGACTTAATCCCAGATGCCCCTAGGTCATAACTGCAATTATGACCAATATCAATGGCTAGTTTTAATACATTACTCAATCTATCAACCTCCTCACACAAAATATATGTCACTTTCCAAAAAATTGCTAAGTTAAAAGAGGATAAAATAGAATTTTATTTTAGATATTCAAATTTAAGTGGAACATAAGAAAAGAACTAAGGGATGTAGCAAGTTTTGTGTGGAAACAAAACTCTCTACATCCCATTTTTTGAGATTTTTATGATTAATCCTTATTAAGTGCTGTGATTTAATAATTCTATATATTTAACTAAATCATTAACATTTGTAAATGGATTGCTTCTGACAACATTATTAATATCAAGATTAAAAGATTTTTTATTATACTCAATTAAAGTTTTACCCATAGCTTCATGATGATGTTTTAACTTATCACAGTTGAGAATTGCTAATTGAGTATTCTCGTGTACAATATTATATACATTTCTGCTTTTTTCATAATCTTTCAACGGTGTATCTTTTTCTATTCTATTTTTTACATCATTATAAGCTTTAAAGTTAGCAGTTGTATAAATATAATGAAGCAAATACCATATTTCAAAACAAGGATTTGAAATTCCTAAGTTAATTGAAGTATTCTTATTTTTCTCAAAAGATTTTGCTTTTTTATATGCTTTTTGAATTTCGTCAATTCTATTTTCTATAGGATTTGCATTATTGTAGTTTAAATCAACATCAATTAAACACCAAACTCTGTCTCCATCTGCTTCAGCTATATCATACTTAGTTTCTACACAATCTATAGCTTTTTCCACCAAGTTTATTGGATCTGTTTTTCTTGATTTATTCTTCCCCACAGAACTTTTATCTGCTAATTTTATATCAACATTCACGTATTTCCCATTACATTCTTTAAAATAATTAACTTCTGTATCTTTACCTTCTGAAATAATTAAAATAGTAGGTCTTATCTTACGTTTCTTTCTACCTTCTCTTGATAATTCTCCTATATTTTTTCTTATTGCCATAGAAAACCTCCTTTGATATATGGAATTGCTCCATATTTACCTTGTAAATATCCTTTTTCTATGGCAGCATCCTTCCTCACTGAAAAATCATCTAATGAATATAAGTCAGTACTATTATTGTCTTTTTTCTCTGTAAACCATATTTGGTCTCTTCTGAAAATATCTTGATCTAATAAATTTGTGTCATGAGTTGAGAAAATGAGTTGTGCATTATTCTTATTTATAGTCGGGTTATGGAATAATTCTACTAAAAACTTAGTTAAATGTGAGTGAAGTCTTACATCTAATTCATCAACAACTAATGTTAATCCCTCATCTAAAGCTTTAATCCAATACCCCAAAAGACCAAAAAGTTTCTGAGTACCATCAGACTCATTTAATAAATCAAACTCCACAAGCTCATCACTATCATTCATTTTATGAACAGTATTTACATTAATAAGCTTATTATTTTTAGACTTAAAAAGACTTTCTTTAGCTTCATCACTTAAAAATTTTAACAAAGGATTATCATCTTCATTTATATCTATCTCAGTAAAGGTAATGTCTTCTATATCTCTTACAACACTCTTTAGTAAACTTTTTACCCTCTTACTTACTGATTCATCTTTTTTCATTAAATCTATAGTTAAACTTTCTAGATTCTCTCTAAATATTAAAATTCTTAGGTTATCATTTATCCATTTAAAAGGAATTTGTGCCTTATCATATTCCCATACACTTAATGTAGAAATAAATAATTTATTATCTGAATGAAATTTTTCTTTAATCTGGGTTTGTTTTTCAATGTCATTAGTAAATTTATAATTTACTGTATCAGTTCTTTCAAATATTATACTTTGCCTTCCATTTGGATAATAATACAAATACTCATCAACCACTTTGTCTTCTGTAGCTGAAAATCCGTAGGCATATCTTACTTCATTGATTATAAAAATTAAATCAAAAGCACTAGGCTTGTCTAAGCAGGCCCTCTCTAGTTTAAATGGCTCAACATCAATTTTTTTACCTCGCTGCATTTCATGTGAAGTTCTAATAAAGTATGATAAAAATCTTATAGCTTTTAATACATTAGTTTTTCCTGAACCGTTAGCCCCATATATAACAGCAGTCTTTAAAAAATTTAATTTCTTATCTATATTCTCAATTACATTGTTATCATGTGAATTATCCTTTGAAGCCACCATACTTAACGTTACTTTATCATTAATTGATAAATAATTTTCAACACTAAATTCTACTAACATAATTTCTCCTCCATTCAACCTACAAGATATTCTTAATAGATATTATGATCCTTTTCTTATATTATAATCATATTTTTGTGAATTTTCCACAATATTTAAAAATAATTTCTTATTTTTATAGCATTAATTCAAAATCTATAGAGAAAAGTATGTCCATGCACTAGCAAAAATTCTAAAGCTTACTCCTTTTTCACATTAACTTTCCTAACTCATCTTGAAACGCGGGTCTTTTCCTATATAAAACCTTAAATTCCTTAACTAGTTCCATAGCATTTTTATTTCCAGCTAAAATTTCATATCTTTTAATAACTCCACAGACCTCTTTATAGTGGCTTCTATTAGATGAATAACTTGCTTTTACTTTTATGTAATTTTTATAAATATCAATAACTTCCTCTTTATAATTTACTAAAAGCCTTTTTGCATAATCTTCTATATTATTTGGATTTTTTCTTACGTAAGCCATTATCGCTTCTAAATCATTTTCTTCATTGATAAGTTTTATGTATAAATACCTTTTACCTTTAAGTTCTAACTCTTTCTTTAAATCATTATAAAAGACTTCTTTATCTACCTTAATTAAAGTTTTTAGCTCTCTATAAAATTCAAACTCACCATTTAAAAAGAGCTCCTTTGCTAACTTTTCCTGCTCATCTTTTAGTGAAAGTGCTTTATAGGCTTCATATCTTATTTTTTTCCACTTAAAGACCAAGCCTATATACTCTTCATCCTGTTTTTCTCCCTCTATGGTTAATTGTATTACCTTATCATAATCATTATCTTTCAGACATTTGTTTATAACCTCTTCCCTAAAAGAAGTAAACTTAATGTTTTTTTCTAAAAACTTCTCTATGTCTTCATCAGTCCCATGTCTTTCTATCATGCTAAGTAATAAATGGTTCATTTGCTCAATACTATATTCTTTATTCTCTCTAGTAGAATTAACTTCTATTAGCTGTTCTATCTTTGACTTTAACCTATTTCTAAGTTCTTCAATGTCATCAAATACAGTACATATGTTTAAGAGATCTATTCTGTAAGAATCCCATCCATAAAAAACATTGCTTTCACACTTATCTAATAATTTTTCAAAGACTTTTTTTCTTAAAGCTAGATCTTTATTATCTATCTCACTAGCAATTTCTTCTATAAGTCTCAATGACTCTGAAACTAAATCACCTATATCTCCATTTGAATCATCCGAATATTGAAAAGCTTCTACTGACTCATCTAAAATTAAAAATGCCATATCCATGGCTATCAATGGATTATTCACCCTTCTAACTTTTTCAAATAAATCCATAATTTCATAAGTAAAATATGAAGTTTCTCTATAACTAATATAATCCTTACTTCCTGAATATTTTCTTACGATAGAATCTATTGCTTTTTTGCAGCTTTCTAACTCATGATCTTCATCTACTTTTGAATATCTAAAAATCAAGCTTTCCTTTAATGCCTTATTGCCTTGAGTCATATCTAGTATTATGGTGATGAGTTCCTCTTTAGCAAGGCTACTTAATACCTCTTCTATTCCCATTTTTTTAGTTCTTTTTTGTTTCTTACTCTCTTTTTTATTAAAAAAATCTCTTAATTCATAATAAGCAGCTACTTCATGTTTACATCTTGGTCCAAAATCATAAGGACAATCACAACATGAATCTATTATTTCGCCATTCTTCTCTAGCTTCACATAAACTTCGTAATCATCACTTCCCTCAACATCAAAAATAAATTCACCATCTACACCCTCTCTAGTTTCAATGATATTTCCTTCAACATAATAATCATAACCTCTAGATAAAATTCTTTTATCTATGTATTCTTCAAAATTATTAATGTTCATTTATTTCTCCTCTTTACGTAAATAATTTATGATAGTATTTTAGCATTAATAGGCAAGCTTATCCAACTTTTGCTTTGATCAGAAATAGATAGAAGTCCACAATAATGCTATCAACTTAATTCGCCAGACAGTGTCTGGCAATTTGAATAATACAAATATAAATTTCGCATATTCTGAAGATTTGAACTCGAAAAGCCTTTACCAAGTAAAGAATAACTTCACTCATAAAATTATTTGCAATTTTAATCCTCGGGAATATATATAGATATATTCTTATCTATATAGCTATATAACTATATATAGTGTTTATGCGGCTTTAGAGCGTTTTATAAGTAAAAACAGGTGAAACTCATTAATCTCAACATAAAAAAAATTAGCATAGAGTGAAAACTCTATGCCTTAAATAAATCCTTTAATAGAATGTCTGCGCCCGGGCAAAATTGCTGCCACCTGTAAAAATAATTTAAATTTTTACTCCTAATATCTTCAATTGTTCATTGATCTCGGCTTCAAGCTCAGCAATTTCTTTATTGTCTTGTTCTAAGAGCTTATTTATTTCTTCTAAATCAATTTCTTCTTCTTCTTCAAAAGTATCAACATAACGTGGTATGTTTAAATTAAAATCATTTTCTCTAATTTCTTCAATAGATGCTAAATGAGCATACTTTTCAACATCTTTACGTTCTTTATAGGTTTTTATGATTTTATCAATATGTTCATCTCTTAAATTATTTTGATTTTTATTCTTTTCAAAATCATTACTTGCATCAATAAATAATATATCTTTAGTTTCACGATTTTTCTTTAATACTAAAATTACTGTTGGAATACTTGTTCCATAAAATAAATTTGCTGGTAATCCAATTATTGTATCAAGATAATTTTTACCAATTAAAGTTTCTCTTATTTTCCCTTCTGCTGCACCTCTAAATAAAACTCCATGAGGTAGCACAATAGCCATTGTTCCCGTCTTATTTAAATGATATATACTATGCAATATAAAAGCGTAATCTGCCTTTGAAGCTGGTGCTAACTTTCCGTATTCACCAAAACGTGGGTCTTTTAATTTAGTTTCATCATTATCCCATTTGGCAGAATATGGTGGATTTGCAACTACTGCATCAAATCTACGTGGATGATCAATACCTTTTGGATCTGGACCATCTGGCCAGTCACTTTCTAAAGTGTCAGCATTATTTAATACCATATTATTATAAGATATACCATGCATCATTAAATTCATACGAGCCAAGTTATATGTAGTTGTATTCAATTCTTGACCATAGTACTTCATAGGAGTGCCATTTGGTAATTCTTGACCTACAGTAAGTAATAAAGAACCGGATCCCATTGTTGGGTCATATACACTAAATATTTCATCACATTTTTCTACACCTTCTGTTACTACTTTAGCCAAAACCTTACTTACTTGATGTGGTGTATAGAATTCTCCACCTTTTTTACCAGCACTAGCTGCAAATTGACCAATTAAATATTCATATATTTCACCTAAAATATCTTTGCCATCATTACCTTTGTATTCAATACTATCAACTAGCTTTACTATGTTGTTAAGTGATTTAGCACGTTCATTTGTAGAATTTCCAAGGCGAGAATCTCCTAAATTAATATCATTAAATACTCCACGAAAGTCTTTAACTGCTTCTTTATTCAATTCTGCATTTTTATTGAAGTTATCAAAAATAGTTTGATAGTCACTAGGAATAACTTGTGAATCATTAATTTTATCAATCAATGATTGCCATGTATCCTTTGGAGCAATAGCATAGCCTAAGCTTGCTGAAATATCATGTAAATAATCTTGAAGCTCTGACTCATCTACTTGTGAATTATAGGCTTCATTAATAGACTGTCCCTCTATAACGTCAATAACATTATTCTTTAACAAATACTCCTCTTGATGTTCTGATAAATATCTATAAAACATAAATGCCAATATATAATTTTTGTACTCCGATGCATCCATAGTTCCACGTAATTCATTTGCCATTGCCCATAATTTATTAGTAATTGATTGTATATTATTACTCATTATTTTTATTTCCTTCCTATTTTTAAATTACTATACAAACATCTGTTGTAGAAGTCCCTTCTTCTGTTGTCGTAAGTGTTCTAATTTACGCTGATGAAGGGTGATAATGTTATTTAAACTTAGAATAAATTCTGATATCTTTTTTTGCTCATCAGTTTTTGGGAAAAATGAATCTAGTTTATAAAATGATTTATGACTCAAGTCTGGAATTGTTGAACTCCCAGCACTATTTAGAATTCGTCGATTCATTAATTCAGTTGAAAGTAATTGAGCAATAAAATGCTTATCAAATAATTCTTTATCATATTGAATTTTAAAAAAATTATTGTGAAAACATCCCTCTACATCAGTAACAACGATGCCCGTATTACCTGTTCTAGTCATAAGAATATCGTCTTTATTACATATTACACTTTGAGGTGGATTTTCAATATAATATTTCTCATCACAAGTTGATTTTAAAAATTCATTAGTTATATAGAAATACTTATTTTCTCCTTCTGTTAAAAATCGCTGACTTATTGGTATTTGAAGCCCTTGCGACAATTTGAATATATCTTCAAACTTACGCTGTTCCCAAGGGTCAGTAAATCCAGGAAAACGAAGTTCTGGAAATTTTTCTCCCTCTTTTGGAAACATCTTTTGTAATAACCCCTTCTTCTTATCTTGCAAGTGCTCTAACTTACGCTGATGAAGGGTGATAAGGCTGTCTATATTTTTAAGAAAGTTACCTATTTGTTTCTGCTCCTTATATTCAGGTATCAAAATATCTATGTCATTAATCGCAGCCTTTGATAAACTTGGTACACCTGTTGATTCATCTTTTTGTTTCCAATTTATATTTTGAAAAATATCATAAACAAAATCTAAATCATTATTTTTCTCAGGAATTCCATAAAATAAGGTATCCACAGTCCAAAATGGAGCTCTCAATATGTATGGTCTATCAATTGTCCCCTTTCTTCCAATTCCTATAGCATCTTCTTTATATGATAATGCTTCATTTACACTAAGCATATACCCACCTGTTCCATAAACTGGAATTCCACCTTCTGAAAGGTGTTTATAGTCTCTTCCACTTCTAATATCAACTATATTTCCAAGCTTACGCTGTTCCCAAGGTCCCTCAAATCCTGGAAATCTTATCTTAGGTACATTTTCTTTGTTTTTATCCATTTTATCTCCTATCCGAACTGAATACTAAACCTTCAATTCAAAAAATTAGTAATTCTCTACTTGTTCATCTGCTAATTTATATATAGCATCACGCAAATTATTACGATACTTAATCTTTGATAAACCTTGAATTTCTTCATCATGTGCTAATGTCACATAATTCACTGTTGCTTTTGCAACTATATCTCTTATTTTCCCATTATCGTCCAAATCTTGTAATCCATAATGATGTTTGCTGAATAACTCTCTCATTTCAGCACTTGTTATAATATCTGTAATGCCCCATTTAACTCTAAAGTCTAAAAATGTTCTATCTAAACTTACATTATTAGCTTGCTCTATTATAACATCACTACTTTGTAATTTCATTGGATATTTTACACTAGCACCTGCTGGTGGATAATATCCTTTAATAATAGCATTTGTAGCATTCATAATTTTATTAGCATAATTTCTATCATCTAATCCATTAGCAAATTGGTCTATCTTCTCCTTTGTTTCCTTAGCCTCTTCTTTTTTACCTTCATGAACTTCATTTAATAGTCGTTCCACCAATTCTGTTAAATAATCATAGTCTATTTTAACATCTTTAATATGTGTCATCTTTAATTCAATTTGATAAAAAGGTATATTCTTTTCTTTTGCTATATGTTGCTTTAATTCATTTGTTAAAACTGTTGTAAGCATAACTTCTTGCTCACTTGTCATACCTAACATTTCAACTAATTGATCTGGATTATCATAGTTGAATCCTACTATATTACCATCAACCTCTTCAGAGTTATACTGCTTAAGTTTTGCCATACCAGCATTGTACTCACGTATTAATTCAAGCATCTCTTCCTTTTTCTTCTCTGAAGGTGGTAATTGTTGAAATTCCTTAGTTAAATTACTTAATTTTTCAACTATCTCTTTTACTTCATTAAATACCTCTTCAAAAGGTTTTGCTACTATTCCATCTTTTTCATTAGCTTTACGTTGTTCCTCAGCTGATAAAATTGCAGAATCCTTATTTGCATAAATTGCCAAAGCCTTATTCATAAGCTTCTCATTATGCGCAGGCCAACGATAGTTAACGATACGTCCCCAAGGTTTATCCTGCATGTCTGCAATACGATTTGTTCTTGAATATGCTTGGATAAGCCCAGCCCCTTTTAGTGTTCTATCAACATAAAGAGTATTAAGCTCGGGTGCATTAAATCCTGTTAAAAGCTGATCTACAACAATTACTATATCTAAGTAGTTCTTATCTAATGCACTTCTTTTCAAACGGCTTATAACATCTTGTGTATATCCTGAAACCTCATCCATTCCAAAGTTTGTGTTAAATTCTTTATTGTAAATATTCATGGCCTCAAATAAACCTTTATTAGTTTCTAGCATACTGTTATTATTAGAAGTATTTAAACTAAATGTAACTGCAACCTTCAGTACTTGTCTGCCATTCTTCCTATTTTCATCATTTACCCTTTGAAATTCTCTAAAATACATCATTGCCATTGGTGTACTAGCCTTGCCACCACCTACATGGGTTGTAAATAATGCATTATACTTACCTTCGTTTGAACGATTTCTCCAATTAGTAAAGATATCCTGAACTACAAGTTTGACATGAGCAAGATTTTCATCATAAAAACTTGGTTCAATTGCATCATCCATATCTTCTTGATTTAAATTATTTATTTTTTCTTTTATCTGTTTTTCTGTCCAATTTGGGTAGCGTTCCCTATAAAAAGCTGGTAAGTATTCTTTTTTCATTTCTTCTTCATCAATTGTTGTTTCAAAATCAACCTTAAATCCTAATACATTTCTATCTGCAATGGCTTCACGAATTGTATAAGCATGTAAAAGTGGTCCAAAAATTTCTTCTGTTTTTAATCCTGTTGTAGTTTCATCAAACATTGGAGTACCTGTATATCCAACCCAAGCAGATGTCTTAAAAGCCTTCTGTATGGTTTCAAAATTTTCACTACCAGTTGAACGATGTGCTTCATCTACAATAAATACTATATTTTTATCAGGTGATTTAAAAGATTTACGCTTCACTAAAGTATCAAGCTTTTGAACAGATGTAACTATTATATTATTATCCTTACTTTTTAATTTCCTACTTAAATCTGTTGTATTATTAGTATTTTCAACACTACCAGTCTTATCTTCACTAGAATCTGGGTCATACGCTCTATAATCCTCATTTGTTTGTTTAGTTAATGCTTTTCTATCTACTACAAAAACCACCTTGTCCACTTTTGGCATACGACTTGCAAGCCATGCTGTTTTAAAACTAGTGATTGTTTTACCTGAACCAGTAGTGTGCCAAATATATCCTACTTTATTAGTTCCAAATTCAAAATCTACTTTTTTTATCTTTTCAATTACATTTTGGGTAGCATACACTTGATATGGTCTCATTACCTTTAATGTTTGTTTATTTTTTGTACCATCTAAAATCATGTAGTTAGTAGCCATTTGATGTGCCATTGGGATACTTAACATTGAATCAGCGAACTCTTTCCAATTACGTACAATTGAACTATCACTTTTTCTTTGCCAATTAAAAGCAAAATCCTTATTAAATTTATCAGCTGTAGTATTTGCCATATATTTCACATTATTAGGGGTAATAGCCACTAAAATCTGTAGCGTTGAAAAAATATCACCATATTGATTTTCATCACAATATTGATGCATTTGATTTAATGCTTCATTAACATCATGAGTATCACGTTTTTCTTCTATTTGTATTATAGGCAATCCATTTATTAAAAGCGTTGTATCAAAACGACGATCTTGCTTTCCATTAATAATTGCAGGACGCTTAATTTGATTAACTACTTGATATACTGTATCTCCAGCACCAATTTGTTTTTGATCAAAAACAGTTAAAAATACATGATGTCCATCATCTAAATCAATTTCAATTTGAGATACACCATTAAGTCCATATAAAAATTGTCCTGCTTCATATGGTGTCTTAATATCAGAAATAACCTTTTTAACTTGATTAAACTCAACAACACTTAGTGGATTATCAAGGGTATTTTGATTATTCTTTTCAAGTATTTCTTTAAAATTATTCCAAAGTTGTTCTGTAGTCTTAATCTCTGGTTCATAAGTCCATAACTTTGATTTCACTACATAATCAATATTATTTTCAGCAATAACAAATTGCCCTAATCCCTCTAAATGTTCAGGTTTTGTTATGGCTCCAGTAGTAATATATTGTATTAATTCTGTTTCAAATTTATCCTCTGTCATTATTTAATAACCTCCTCTAAATTAGCTAAAATAATAGTTGATTTAAGTTTAGCTGCCCTATGTTTAAGAGCCTCAAGCCTTAATTGCTTAAAATAGACTTGTCCAATTATTCTTTGCTTATCAATAGATGGCATTTTAGGTATTTCCAGTTCTTTTAGTTGCTTTAGTGTATATTTTAAAACTTGTGATCCTTGTAATCCCATTATAAGCTGTTTCTTTATTATTTTATTTTCATTTATAAGATATACAAGAAACTTTGAATCAATATCCTCTCTAGGTAATAACTTGACATAATTTTGTGTATAAAGATATCCTTCATGATTCTTTCTTATTATAGTTGCCATTCCAGTAATCAAACTAAATATAACATCATTCTCACACAAGGTACTTACCTCATCATATGTTCTTACTTGTTTATTTACTATCCCATCAGAAATAATCCCAACCAAATCATCCGTTAAATCTGTTTGGCTATAATAAATAAATACAGATGCATGTTCATCTAAAGCTTCTGTAATTCTAAATTGAGGTGAACCACTTATAAATTCAACTAATTCATTTAATCTTCTCATAAATACTGTGCCTTTCTCAAATTAATTTTTCTACCATAATACAACGCTACCATAAAAGGAAATTAATTGCAAACATTAAAAATGTAATTTTTTAAAATTACATTTTTAATGTTTATATTATTATATCTTCCAACTTTTCATATTTATCTACTTAGATTTATTCTTTGTATTTATTAGCTCCTAAAATAGAAAATTCCCCAAAACAAATTTGGGGAATTTTCTTATCCTGTGGATATAAAGCTCAATATTTTCTGGAAGTCCTAATAATTCCTTTTGCTTCATCAGAAATAGATAGAAGTTCACAATAATGTGACCAACTTAATTCGCCAGACAGTGTCTGGCAATTTGAATAATACAAATATAAATTTCTCATATTCTGAAGATTTGAACGCCAAAAGCCTTACCAAGTTTATTCGATAATTCTTTAGATAATTTTTTCAATATTTTTTTCTATACTCTCTCTTATATTTCCGTCTTGTTCATTTTCTACAATAGTTTTACCAATATCCCAATAAGCTTTTAATAAATTTTTATTAACTTCTTCAACTCCTTCACAAATCTTTTTAAGACTGCAAAAGCTACATTTTTTATTTCTTCATCATAAATTAAAGAACAACTTCACTCATAAAATTATTTAAAATTTTAATCCTTTGGAATATAGATATATATATTCTTATCTATCTAGCTATATAACTATATATAGTGTTTATGCGGCTTCAGGGCATTTTCCCAATAAAAATAGGTGGATTTTCATGTTGATTATTTTAAATAGTCTATAACTTCTAATAAATTTTTAAAAGTTTCTACATTCTCTGGTATCGTAATAAGAGACTCTTCAGGATTTATTAATAACGGATGTTTTCCTTTGTGTGTTGGTAAATTAGATATGTCATCTGGAATTAGAAAAGCCTTAATATTTCCTTGCAAAGCAGCCTTAATACCTACTATAGAATCTTCCAATACTAAAGCATGTTCTGGTAAAACATTTGCTTTTTCACAGGCCTTTAAAAATATTTCAGGATTTGGTTTTCCATTATGGACTTCATCTCCTGATACAATGATATCAAATACATCTGGCATATCTTCAATTTTAAAATAGTGTTTTATTTTCTCTCTGCTATTCGAAGAAGCCAAAGCTATTTTATAATAATTTTTCTTTAAAAATTCTAACAGTTCTAATAAACCTTTTTTCTTGTATACACGCTTCTCATCACTTAAAATTTTTTCTCTATTTAAAATGATTTTATCTCGCCATTCAGATACAGGAACATCCTTTCCGTATAATTTTTTCATTCCCTCTCGAATCTCGGGCTCTCTACGTCCAGTCAAATAGTAATATACAGAATGATTCACTGTAAAATCAAAATTTTTAGCACCTTCTATATATGCACGATATGCTAGTTGTCCAGTATCAAACATTAACCCATCCATATCAAATATAACTAATTCAGGTTTTTCCATTCTCACATAATCCTCCTTAAAAAAAAAGCCGTGCAATATTGCACTAAGCTTTAATTTGATCAACTAATGATTTTAACAAGTTGCTTGTCTTTTCTTTACCTTCTTCTTTAATCATTTTTTCAGAAATAATAAAAGATCCACCAACTGCTAAAATATAATCGTTACTAACATAATCCATAAAGTTATCTGCATTAATTCCCCCTGTTGGCAAGAATTTAACATCATAAAATGGTCCACTTAATGCTTTAATAGCTTTTAAACCACCATAGATATCCGCTGGAAAATACTTTACAACATTAAGTCCATAACTAACTACTTTTTGAATTTCAGTTGGAGTTGCTGTTCCAGGGAAAACTGGAACCTCATTTTCAATACAATATTCAATTACCTCTGGAATCACAGCTGGAGAAACTATAAAGCTTGCTCCATTTTCAATTGCCTTCTTAGCTTCTTCTAATGTACGTACTGTTCCTGCTCCAACAATCAACTTACCAGATTGTGAAAGTTTATTAATTGCATCTAAAGCAAGATTACTTCTAAATGTTACTTCTATAAAAGGTATATCATTTTGCAAAAGAATCTCTTCCAAATCATCTAAATACTTTAAATCAGTTGCAGTATAAAGTGGTAATAACTTTATTTCTCCTAATTCTTTATATACATCTACATTTACACTCATTACTCTTGCTCCAATCTATTTTCATTTTGAGATTTTGTTATAGCTTCGTGTAAGCCTCTTAAATAAGTGAAACCTAAAGCACGATCATATAAACCATATCCTGGCATTGCTATTTCATCCCAAATTGCACGTCCATGATCTGGACGGATGACTCCATCAAAGTTAATATCTACAAGTGCCTTCATAAGTGTATACATATCAAATGACCCATCAATACTCAAATGAGCAGATTCTCTAAATTTTTGTTCTCCTAAAAATTCAACATTTCTTAAGTGTACAAAATGAATTCTACTTCCTAATTCATTTATTACTTTGACTAAATCTGTTTCTGGATTTGCTCCTAGAGATCCTGTGCAAAGTGTTACCCCATTATAAGGAGAATCTATAATATTTATTATTCTTTTATAATCCTCTAAATTTTTTGTTACTCTTGGAAGATTAAAGATTTCCCATGGTGGATCATCCGGATGAATCCCCATTTTTACATCAACCTCTTCACAAACAGGAATAACTTTTTTTAGAAAATAAGCAAGGTTGTCAAATAAATCATCCTCTGTGATATTTTCATACATTTCCATTAAATCATTAAACTTCTTCAGACGTTCTTCTTCCCATCCTGGTAATTTAAACCCATTAGATTGACTATTTATAAGTTTAAACATATCTTTCGCATCCATGTTTTCTACGACAGCTTGATCAAATAGCAATGAATAACTACCATCTGGATTTTCATGTTTTAAATTTGTTTTAGCCCATCCAAAAATTGGCTTAAAACTATAACATACTAAATGAATATCACATGCTGCTAAATTTCTAATTGTTTGAATGTAATTATCAATATAATGATCACAATCTTTTGTTCTTGCTTTAATTGCATCATGAACCGCAACACTTTCAATGCCAAGTAATTCTAGACCTTCTTTTTCGATTGAATCTTTAAATTCTTTTATTTCATCAATTTCCCAAACATCTCCAGGCAACTTATTTAATAAGGTTCCTACAACCCCATCTGTACCTGGAACTTGCCTGAAATGTTTTAAAGGAATAGAGTCTTTCGCTCCATACCATCTAAATCCCCACTTCATTTTATTCCTCCATCAAAAATCATCATCTTCATCATTATCATCCATATCTACATCTACAGGTGCATGCCATAAACTAATACAGTCTTTTGCTTGTTCTGCAGCTGATTTTGCAACTATTTCTATTTGTGTTCCTAAAATTTGATGATTTATTATTTCCAATAACATAGGTAAGTTAACTCCACCAATAATATAAACCTTGTCTTTTAGTTCTTGCTCTAACTTATTTGTAACAAGAACCGATTGATTATATGGGCTTGCGCTTACTAAATCAACCAATACCAGAACACCATCCCCTTGATTTACTTCTAAAATAGAGCTATTTATCTTCTTACCAAGTTTCTCAACATCATCTCCAGCATTTAAATTTACTGTTACGATATTTTCTGTATTTCCCATAATTACTTCTGCTGCATCTTTGATGCCATCGCTTAAAGTACCATGTGTGGCTATTACAATTCCTAGCATAAATTAATCTCCTTTTATATCTTGATTTAACAATTCTAGTGCCTTAGTAAAATGCTCATAATTTAAATTTTTCTTATTTAATTTTGATTTATCTAAGTAAAACTCTTTGTTTTTATTTATATCTGCACAAAACAAATAATTGATTTGATCTTTAGGCGATACATAACGTACTCCCTTAGATTCAGTAACCTCTTTTTCAAATTGTTGACCCATTACATTTAAAGTGGCATCGGCTCCAATAGAATCTAAATAATAGATCTTTGCATTCTTTTTTACAGAGCTCATTAAGACATCTAATCCTCGACTTCCATAACAGCCTTCATCTATAAATGCATAAGCCACTTTTTTTTGTTTTTGATTCTCTGTTAACATCTGCAGTAAAAAAAGTACTGAAGATGTATTCCTAATTAAATTCCTTCTATTCAACTCACCTTTTGTTAACTTTGATAAAATCACAAAATATCCACCATATATCAGTGCAAGACATGCTGTTTGCACTGAAAATAAAACAAATGGGGAAGAAACCAAGTTCATGTATAAAAGTGTTCCTAAAATACCTAGGAATACCCAAATGAGAGATGAACAAAGAACCGCTTTTGTAGTTTGCTTTTCTTGTTTTTTTCTATCAAACAACACATAATCTCCCAAATAAGCTGGAGGTGTATCATAATAAGTACAAACGATTTGATCTGCCTTTTTAATATCTCCAACATACACATTTCGTGCACTGTATTTTTTTTGATTACTATATTCAATTACGTAAACATCTTTTCTCACTTGTGATATATCTGTTACAAGTGCCTTCAGAAATCTAGTTTTCTCTTTATCGCTATTCCGTGAACGATACATAAAGGAGTACCTAGCCAATCTATCGTTAAAAATATTATCCATGATAAACCTCCAATTATTATTTAGGAAAAATTACTTGAATTTACTAACAACATCTTTTAGTTCTGTTTTAGGAGCAGAAGGAGTAGCTTGGAAATAGATGTTCTCTACTCCATATTTCTCATTCATTTCTACTAATCTATCCACATCTTCTTTGTTTATATAAACAGATTTTGTAACTAATAAATCTTTAGTTGCATCTTTTTGTGCAATACCTCCAATATTCAACTCTTTCATTGGTACTCCATGTTTAACCAAGTCATACATAACCTTTACAGTTTTGGCTAACAAGATACAATTATAATCTTTGAACTGGTATTCATCCCAATAAAATTTAGCTTTCTCTGGCGTAATTACTATTGTTTTTTGTCCAGTACGGCTACCTGCATTTTTATATAACTCTCTCATGAATTTGTCATTTGCTACAACTTCATCCACTACAAAGATTGAATTTACTCCACTCTTTTGTGAAAGAGTCATCATAACTTGTCCATGAATTAAACGTTCATCTACTCTTGCTAAATTTATAACACCCATTTTTTTCAAATCTCCTTTTTATTTTATAGAATTCCAACTCCAGCTAAAACAATTAAAATTAATGTTAACCATAATAATGCTGATGTAACTTTTAACCCTTTTTTATTGTAGAACCAATAAACTCCCATAACTACTGTTAGTGGTAAAAGTCCTGGAATAATAGAATCTAAAATACTTTGGATAACGAATGGTTTCCCTGAAATTGTGAATTGCAAAGTTGAACTAACTTTTACGTAGTTACCTGCTAAGATTCCCATCATATATATACCTAAAACGGATAAAGTGTCAATTGCAGTCTGAATGCCTGCACTTGCCATAAGCCCTGTTGCGTTACGTCCCATATTGAATGCTTGGCGAGAAAAGAATATACCTAATAAAACCTGATAAATTGCAAAACAAACGAATGGGAATAATGCTCCTAATGCACTACCTTGCTGAGCCCAAGGAACTGCTATTGCAATAAATATATATTGTACAGTCCCTGAGTCGATTGCATCACCAATTCCGGCAAGTGCACCCATCAAACCAGCTTTTGTATTATACATCAAATCGTCTTTCATCATTATTTCTGATTTTTCATATTCTTCTCTTGCACGTTCTGATTCCATAGAAGCCATTAAACCAGTAATAACTCCACCACCCCAGCTTAACTGAGTATTGAAAAATAATAGTTGTCTCTTATAAGCAGCTTTTAATGATTCATCATCTTTGTATAGTTTTCTTAAAATTGGCATCATTGCATACAGTAAAGAAGATGCAAGATATCTTTCAAATGAATGTGGAATTTCATTTGCAAAGTGCCATCTTAAATATGCCTTAGTAACATCTTTTTTTGTAATCTCTTCTGGAGCTGAAGCAGCTCTTTTTACACTTTCACTCATTTTATCTTCTCTCCTTTAAAACCCGTCATCGTAATCATCTTCATCTAATGTCTCTGTAGCCTTAGCAGCAGTTGTAATAGGAACATTTTTTCCTTTTTGAGACATGATAAAAATTAAAGCAATCAATAGACCAAACACAGCATAAGTTACCATTGTAATATTCAATGACTTTAATGAAACACTCATGAAATATGCTAGGAAAAAGAATACTAGGTAATCTTTACGTCCAATTACATAAACTGTTGTAGCAATACCAATAGCAGCCAATCCGCCACCAACAACTCCAAGAATATGAAATACAAAAGTTCCTTCTAAAGCATTTATTACATCTGCAATCATTGGTGCCCCAAAATATAAAGCTATGAATACCAGTGGTACAAATAGAGCAAATGATGCAATTGTAGGTAAAAGAATGATTGAACGTTTAATAGCGCCATCATTTAAATCTTCTACAGCTTTATCTGTATATTTACCTAAGAATGTATTGATAAAGAAACGGAATTGATATAAATAACTTCCTAACAAACCAACAGGAACTGCAACAGCAATAGCTGCTTCAGGCTGTAAATTTCCTAACAAAGCAACTGGTACCGCAATAGCAGCTGCAATAGATGGTTCTGATGGCATGGATCCTCCTGGAGAGAAAACCCCCATATAAATCAACTGTAAAGCTGCTGTAACAATCATCGCTTGTCCAACATCTCCCATAACAATACCAACAATCAAACCAGTCATTAAAGGTGAAAATCGAAGTGTTAAGGTTGCTCCTCCACCTAACCATCTTGACATAACCGCTCCAACCCACAAAGCGATTAAAAAACTCTGTAATACACTTAAAGTTTCCATTACTCTTCTTCTACCTCTTTTCTATATATTTTTCTAGCTCAAAAATTGTTTTTTTCAAAATCTCCGGTGTAATTGAAATAGGAATTAAATGAACTTTTTCTTTTGAATCAATAAAACCAACTATATCATCGATAACCTTTTCATCTGCTGGATACAATCCCATACGATTTAGAGATACAGGCAGTTTCAAATCTGAATAGAAAGGCATTAAAGAATCAATCGTAGACCACCTCCCCTCTAGAGCTAACTGGTATAATACCCCATAAGCTACTATTTCTCCATGAAGATATGAATGACTTTCTGGAATATATTTAGCTATTGCATCATGCATTGCATGTGCTGCAGCATTACGGGCATATTTATCTCCTAGTCCTCCACATAAACCTGCAACTGCTATAACAATTTCAGATAAATGTACAAATTCTTCCGAAACTACTTTATTCTCCATATCCTTCATTGCTTTAGCAGAGTGTTTTACAATTGATTCATTACATAACTTTGCAGTATAACCTGCTAATTTCAAAAAGGGTTCGTTCTGTAAATGTTCTTGAGCTAAAATAGAATCTGATTCATACCATTTTGCAATTGTATCTGCCAAGCCTGCAATGAAGTAACGTACTGGAGAATCAATCACTAAATAGGGATCTGTTATCAAGAAAACTGCCTGTCTCATATAATGCTCAGTTTTCCCTTCTGATTCTCCACTTTCTTTATACATAACAGATAAAGGTGTCCATGGTGCACAATTACTAACCAAAGTTGGAACAACACCATATTTAACATTACAAATATGAGCAGCATATCCAACTAGATCTACAAGTTTTCCGCCACCAACTCCAATAATAAAATCGATATCATTTTCTTCAACGATTTGTGATATTAAATCTGCACCATAATAGCTACATTCCCCTGTATATTGATGATATAAAACATTTTGCTCTATAGTTTCTAAAAACTTCATTTTAGGTTTAGTTTTTTCCCAAGAAACTGTTCCATGTACAATTAAGATGTTCTTTGATTTATGTTCTTTTAATAATTCCGGAATAAAATCAATTGCACCTTCATGATACCTATAGAACTCAGGACCAACTTTAACCTTTAAATCTGTCAACATTTTGATTTCCCCCTATTCTTTAATAAATTTACTTGCTGGCTGAACTGCCCTTTCTGGTAAAACCCCTTGAACTATTTGTTCGATATCTGTTACACATTTATTACCCATTTGTTCTAGACATTCCATAGTATAAGCTGATGTATGCGGAGTCATTACAACATTATCAAAAACTAAATATGGATGACTCTTTCTTCCTGGTTCTTCTTCTAAAACATCTGTGGCAAAACCAGCAATTTTTCCAGACTTCAATCCCTCAATAACCGCATTTTCATCTACTAATGCACCTCTAGCACTGTTGGATATATAAACACCGTCTTTCATCTTTTCAATTTCGTTTTTAGATATCATATGATAACTTTCTTCAGTTAAATTTGCACAAAGACAAATAATATCAGATGAAGTCAATAATGCATCTAATTCAACCTTTCTTGCCCCATAACTCTGTAAATATAAATCTGACTTGTATGGGTCATAGGCCAAAACATTACATCTAAAACCATTTCTAACAATCTCTACAACACAACTTCCTGTGTTCCCAACTCCAATAACCCCTACTGTTTTATTGAAAAGTGTATGACCAACAAATTCAGCTCTATCTTCCCAACGATCCGCTTTAACTCGATTACTGGATTCTACTGTTTTTCTTAATACAGCTAGCAGATTTGTAATGTTGTTTTCTGCCACTGCATCACGTTCTACTAAAGCTGGAACTATTGTAACAACAGTATCATGCTCTTTTGCTGCATTAATATCTATATTGTTGTATCCAATTCCATGACGTGTAATCAGTAAAAGTTCATCTTTATAATCAAAAAATTCTTTAGTAAAAAAAGGGGTTACACTTGCAATGATAATATTGTATCCACTTAATAATTTTGCAAGCTCTTTTCCATGCATTTCATTATCAACTTGAAAATAATCAACAGATCCTATTTTCTTCAAACGATCGATGTGCTCAGGGAATATCTTTCCAAAACTACTTGAATTAACAATTGCTATCTTATATTCTCTCATGTTTACTTATCCTTCTTTACAATAGCATGTCCACCAAATCCGTTTCGTAAAGCCGAAACCACTTTTGCAGAAAAACTATCATCTTCCTGAGACAAATTACGCATGAATAAACTTAAAGCAATTGTTGGCACTGCAATTCCCATATCCAAAGCTGTTTCAATAGTCCATTTTGCTTCTCCAGATGCAGCAACTACTCCCTTATAATCTTCTAGGTTTAGACTAGCTTTAAATTGTGATTCAGCAATTTCCATAAGCCAACTTCGAATAACCGATCCATTGTTCCAAACTTTCGCAACAGCAGCTAAATCGTAATCAAATTCACTTTCTTTAACAATTTGAAACCCTTCACCTATTGCTTGCATCATTCCATACTCGATTCCATTATGAACCATTTTCAAAAAGTGACCACTTCCAGATTTACCAGTATATAAGTAGCCATTTTCAACTGAGATATCTTTGAAAATAGGTTCTATATGCTTAAATACTTCGGGATCTCCACCAATCATTGTACATGCACCACTTAACGCTCCAGAAGTTCCACCTGATGTTCCACAATCAAAATAAGATATTTCTTTCTCCTTAAAAGTATTTGCACGTCGTATTGAGTCCTTAAAATTTGAATTTCCACCTTCAATAACGATGTCATTTGGAGAAAGCAACTTCAATAACTGATTCAATACAGTTTCCGTAATTTCTCCTGAAGGTAACATAGACCATATAACTCTTTTTTCAGTAAATGAAGTAATCATTTCCTCTAAATCATCAAATGTTTTTATACCTGCCTTTTCAGCATTTTCTTTTGCTTGTTCAGATAAATCATATCCCATAACATCATAACTTTGACTCTTCAAATTACATGCTATGTTTAAACCCATCTTGCCAAGACCTATAATAGCTATTTTCATACAATCCCTCCATTTCATGGTTTTATTTTATCAAAAAAATTTTTTTCTGTAAAGCTTTTTAGAAAAAAAATTTCTCTAAATATTTTTTTCCCTCGTATTTCTATTTTCACCTACTATTGCAATTTAAGAAATAATATGATATTCATATAAAGTAGCAACAACATTTAGCAAAATATTGACATGAAATTACTATTTGATATACTTATAACAACGCTATTTTTTATTAGTTTGATTTTTATATGATAATATTTAAAATATACATTCCAATCAATTTTTTTATTGTTTTGAAGTTACAATACACCATTTATACAAAGGAGGCCCAACATGGATGTATCTGTTAGACTTAAAATTAAATCATTATACAATGGATTAAGTACTAAAGAACAAAATATTGCAGATTATATACTTGAAAATCCAATTTCTGTGGCTCAAAATTCTATCAGCGATTTATCTGCTGAACTCAATGTTGCAGTCTCTACATTATTTCAATTTGCAAAAAAGCTAGGTTATTCTGGCTTTAGAGAATTTAAGATGGCCATCTTAGTTGAAGAAAATAATTTTTCAACTACATCAATTCATGAAAAGATTGAAATTGATGATAATGAGTTAACTATGGCACAGAAGGTCTTTGATTCAAACATTAAAACACTAACTAATACTAAGAAAATATTACAGTTAGACGATTTGAAAAAAGCAGCTGAAATTATATCAAATTCAAATCTACTATACTTTTTTGGTGTGGGTGGATCAGGTATACTTGCGGCAGATGCATATCATAAATTTTTACGTTCTCCAACTCATGTTCGTCATAGTACTGATTATCATATGCAACTTATGGAAGCATCTTTATTAACATCACAGGATTGTGCAATTTGTATTTCACATACAGGAAAATCAAAAGAAACTATCAAAATTGCTGAAGTAGTAAAAAAAGCTGGAGCAAAAGTAATTGTTATTACTAGCCACGCATCTTCTCCTTTAGCTAAGATGGGTGATATCGTTTTTATTTCTATATCTGAAGAAATAGAATTTCATTCAGAAGCTTTATCTTCTCGTATATCTCAATTGAGCATATTAGATTCACTCTATGTAATTTTGATGTTTATGAATAAAGATAAATCAAAAGAAGCTTTATCTAAAGTTAGACGCACTATATGGGACCTAAAGTATTAAAATCTACACCGTCAACATTTCAACATTATCCTTTAAAAGGAGCTGGCACTAAATAATTAGTGTCCAGCTCCTTTGGCATAAAAAATAAATCCTACACTCAAAAGAATGCAGGATTTATAGTAAATTTAAAACAATTTCTCTACCCCAACTCCAGATGTTAGATTTTCAAGATTATTAAATATCTTCTCTTCATCCCAATTCCACCATTGAAGTTTCAATAAAAACTCTATTTTTTCATCACTAAATCGTTTTTTAATAAATTTAGCTGGATTTCCACCATATATTGTATAAGGTTCTGCATCTCTTACTACAGTTGAGTTAGATGCTATAATTGCTCCATCTCCAACCTTAACACCAGGCATAATGGTTACATTTTGACCTATCCACACATCATTTCCAATTACTGTGTCTCCCTTAAAAGGAAGCTCATCTATTGTAGGCGTCACCTTTTCCCATCCGCAGCCAAAGATATTAAAAGGATAGGTTGTAATTCCATCCATTCTATGATTTGCTCCATTCATAATAAACTTAACTCCCTCTGCAATTGCACAGAACTTTCCTATTATCAGTTTATCCCCTAAAAATTCGTAATGATGCTCTATATTATCATAAAATTTCTCTGGAGACTTTTTATTATCGCTATAATAAGTGTATTCCCCAATCTCAACATTAGGTCTTTTAGGTAGGTTACTTATATAGCAAACTGTCTTTATATTTTCATTTGGATATAGTTTTTTCTTATCTGGTCCTATCATTGAATATTAACTCCCTTCAGTTCTTCAACCTCATCTACTAGTTTTTGAAGTATCGCTATTCCTTTTGTTGTACAATCTACATCACTTGATATTAAGGAAATAATCTTATCAATCTTTTCCTTGTAATTACTTGGCTTGATCTTAAAATCTTCAATCATTTTAACAGCCTTTTTCTCATTTATACAGTATTCCCTGTTTAGTGCAAATAAGACTTGATTCAGAGAGGATATGCTTCGAAAACAATGCCCACAAACATATGATATATCATCTTTATTTATATTTTTCTTGGCAAACATTAAAGAGAAACCTGCCTCAAACATAAAAAATTCAGATAACCCTTTCTGAAGAGCTGTTGGATAGAATTCTGCTTGCTTTTTTAATTCATAAAAATTTTCATCATTAGCGTATTGTATCTTGCTGATTGCCAATTCTCCACGGTACATGGCACTAATATATCCATGGGGATGTCCTGTCTGATAATTAGCAGTAACAATTCCTTGGTCCGTATCTTTAATTATTTGAACTACACGTTTTTTATCACGCAAAATCAAGTCAACATGATAACCATTTATGGCTAACCATCCACCTCCATTAACCCAATCACCCCAAGCTCCTGGAGGTACAATAAGGTTACTTCTATGCTCATCATCTAGCTCTGTAGCAACTTGATTGATCACAGTCAGGTCAAATAATTCTGAATTATAATAGATTCCGATATCTATGTCAGAATCCTCTGTATGTGTGCCTCTTGCACGTGAGCCACCTAATACAACACCTTCTATAAAAGGCAAATGGGATAATTTCTCTGTTACTAATTGAATGATATTATTTGTCATCCGAACACACTCCTTTTATCAATATCTAAAATACCATGTTTTCATTTTCTATTTAATCTAAATTCCTAATAGCAGTGACTAGAGGACAAACTATAGCAATAATAATTATTAAAACACCTGATATTAGAAACCAATAGTTTACACCTACTCTATCAGCAAACAATCCAGAGAGGATCAAGCCAAGAGGCATAGCTAAAGATATGATACTCCCTGTTAGAGAAAATACACGTCCTAAATATCCTGGCTTAATTTTTTCTTGATATAGAGCCGTTTGAACACCGCTGTAAAATGGAACTGAAAGCCCCATAACTGCGCAGCAAACTACAAATATTATAAACCCACTTGAAGGAAGAAGCCCTGAAATGGCCAAACTAACCCCCATCATAAATATAGATGCAGTTATTAATATTATTCTCTTTTTAAAGTTCCCAAATAGCCCCAACAGCAACCCACCTGCTAGCATACCAGAGGCATAGGCGATTTCTGTAATAGATACATGCATGGGTGTTCCCGAAAAATACTCCATGGTCATTAAAGGATAAAGTGCATTTATTGGCATATAAACAAACATATATAGTGTGCCTATAAGAAGCAATGCAAATAATCCTTTATTTTCTTTTAAAACATCAAATCCTTCCTTAAGCTCTTTCATAAAATGACTCTTCTGGCTTTGCCCCTCTATATTTAGCTTAGGAATTTTCACAAGCGCCACTGTAATACATGCAATTACAGCACCCAGCACATCCATGGCTATAATCGCATTTAATTCCCAAACAGAATATAAAAATGCGGCAGCAGCAGGGCTAATAATATAGCTTATGGATTGCAGTGATTGGCTATAACCAGCACATTTAGTTAGCTGTTCTTCTGGTACTAAAAGGGGAGTAACTGCACTTAACGCTGGGGAATGAAAAGCAGCTCCAATACTTCTTATAAACAGTACTATCATAACCATCCAAACTGGTAACTCCATATACAATGCAACAATAGCAAGTATAGCTCCAGCCCCAGCAATAATTAAATCAGCTACAATCATTATCTTTTTTCTGTCATAACGATCTACTAATACACCTATGGCAGGACCAAATACTGCATAAGGCAGAAATCCTACTAATGAAGCAATTGACAGAACCATAGCTGATCCTGTTTTTTCTGTAAGGTAAAAAATTATAGCCATTTGAAGAATAGCACTAGAAATAAGTGAAATTGCTTGTCCTGTCCATATCGTAAAAAAATCTTGTTTCCATTTCGAATTTTGTTTTATCATATCAAATTTCTCCTTGCATTTTTATTGTTGATTCCTTGTAAGTTTTAGGCAATAAAAAATGCAGGCTAAAATCCCCAATGGAATCTTTAGTCTGCATATCAACGTTAAAAAGACACAAAGAAAAACGCATAGCCTAATATAACTACACTCCCTCTATCTATGTCCTAATACGTAAAATAAGCACAACAAAAAAGCCCACCATTGTGGATGTTTTAAACGCTTTTTTTATTGCCTTCTTATCTTAAACGTACTGAATACATAGATATATGTCCTCCTTTAATTCACCAAATTTACATCATATTATCATAGATAATATATTCATGTCAAACTCTTCTATAGTGGTAAAAAAATAGATGCCATAAGGCACCTATAGAAAAAATAATTTTAATGAAGCTCTAAATAGCTTCTACAGTATTAAGAGGTTTAAAAATTGAATGTTCCTACAACCTTAGTAGTCCTATCATAATAATCCTTAGAAACTTCTTCAATTCCTTCACAAATCTCTTTTAGATTACAACGGCTACACTCTTTAATTACTCCATTTTCAAGTAAAGAGCAGCTTAACTCATCATCATAAGTAGAATTTTTAATTGCTAAGGCAATCTGCAGCTTATCAAAGCTCTGTCCCTCTTCTTTAGAACTTACAGTTATCCTATCTTTTATCATCTTAACACCTTCCTATCAAATTATTTCTGGTAGATTCTTTAAATCCTTGAAGTCCATCACAGAGAATATATGCACTTTTTATAATTATTGCTAGATATTCTTACCAATTTTAGAAATATAGATAGATATATTTTTCCCTATATATCTATCTAGCTATATAACTATATATAGTTTTTATGAGGCTTCAGGGCATTTTTCTAATAAAAACAGGTGGAATTTCGCATTAATTATTTCAACTTTTTCATATATCTGAATTAAACAATAAAATGTTGAGGAGATATGAGTATGAAAAAGAAAAGTTTTAAGAAAACAATTGTTGAAGATGAATTATCTTTTGAAGAAGATTTTGATGAAAGTGGATTTGATGTAGCCCCTCTTGGAACACAAGTATCTAGTTTTTCTTTTTGTAATGATGCCACTGAAGCAGATAAGTCTAATAATACAGATTTTAATAATAACACCAAAGATATTCTCTTAACTAAACAATCTAATAAAAAATCACTGGATAACCGTTATGGGAAACCAACTGCTAACGGTGCTGCTCCCCCTATTGATGGTGAGCCTTTTAACCTTAAACGCTGCCACAACTACAGAGAATCAACTATTAGAAAATTAAATGAACTTAAAGCAAAACATCCAGATGTTAATGTTTATTTATGTACCATACTGGATGAGGCCATTAATGTTTTTTATAATCTAACTTTTTATGAAAACAAAAAAGAATAATATGAATATTTTCTATTTATGCATATATCTTAAACAGCTAAGGATTTGATGAGACTTGAGAAAAAGTCTCTACAGGACAGAATCTAAAAGAAAGGGAGGTGATTTTCTATGGAAGTTAATGAACTAATATCCCTAATAGCCAATCTTGGATTTCCTGTTGCTATTAGTGCATATCTACTTATTAGACTGGAGAAGAACTTAAACAGTTTAACCGCATCTATAAACAAGCTTAATACAATTATTTCAACTAAGCTTGGAGTGGTTATAGATAATGGAAATGATGATAAAATCGCATAATTTTTTATAAAAGTTTCAGCAATAATTTTAGGTTTGGCATATATCTTATATGTACATGTGAAATTAAATTTGATGATTTCATCTAAGGCAAAAGGAATCTAATGAATTACACTCCTACGGAGGTAATTCTACAGCATTAAAGTGTATATCTTTTATGAATATGAGAAAGGAGGTGAGATGTATGGCTGTTAGTAAGGTTTTAAGTTCAACTTCTCTTGCTATTGAAGTGGAGAATGGTGTTAATGGATCTGGCAAAGTTGTCTATAAGAAGAAAAACTTCTCAGGTGTTAAGATTAATGCTGATCCCGAAAATGTATTTGATGTAGCTGAAGCCATCAAAGGTGTTTTAAGTAATCCTGCTCGTGATTACTTATTAAATGAAACATCAAAAATCGCTAATGTTTAAGTTTTAATCAATTTATTTTATTATAGAAAGGAGATGAATTTATGGAATATTCATTATCAATGACTTTTGTTACTGAAACTGGGGATAAGGTTTCCATGACAGTATCTGGTGTTAAGAGTGACATAACTAAATCTGAGATATCAGCTTTAATGGATACTATTATAGCTAAGGATGTTTTCTTAAGTAAAAATGGATCATTAACTGCTAAGTATACAGCTCAGTTAACTCAAAGAGCAGTTACTAAGTTTGATTTACAATACTCTTAGCATTTGTTCTAAGTAAAAAATAATTCAAGCGAACTATATTTTTAAGCACCTATCGACGATAGGTGCTTTATATAGTATAACTTTCTGAAATTTATAATTATTCTATAAAATAAACTTCTATTACTCTAAATCTTCACCATTAGTTTCAATAACTTTTTTATACCATTCAAAAGATTTCTTTTTTGATCTTTTTAATGTACCATTTCCCTTATCATCCATATCAACATAAACAAATCCATAACGTTTTTTCATTTCTCCAGTACCAGCTGAGACTAAATCTATACATCCCCAAGGAGTATATCCCCAAACCTCAACCCCATCATATTCAACTGCTTTTTTGATTTGTTTAATATGTTCCTTTAAATAGTCAATTCTATAATCATCATTAATTGAACCATCAGCTTCTATTGTATCTAGAGCACCCAATCCATTTTCTACTATCATTAGTGGCAATTGATATTTGTCATAAAGCCTATTAAGAACTAATCTTAAGCCTTCTGCATCTATTGGCCATCCCCACTCTGATTCTTTTAGATATGGATTTTTTACACCAGCTAGCTGATTTCCAAATGAACCTTCAGAATTCTTTTTAGTAGAGATAACTGAAGAATTATAATAACTAAAAGAAATAAAGTCTACAACTCCTTCTTTTAGGATATCCTCATCACCTACCTCTTTCTTTAAAACAACATTTTGTCTGTCTAATTCTTTTAATTTATAAGAAGGATAATATCCTCTACATTGAACATCATAATAGAAATCTTTAAAACCTCTTGAAATTTCCATTTCAGCTATAGAATCCTTAGGATTGCAAGTCTCTGGATAGAAAAGAATATTAGCTATCATAAGACCTATTTTAAAATCTGGATTGATTTCATGTCCTAATTTAACAATTTTAGCATTTGCTAATAAAAGATGATATATTGCTTGTTGTTGCTTTTGTAAATTAGAGGCATTAGTAATACCCAATTCTAGATAACTTCTTAAAAAATTTATCTCATTGAAGGTAAGCCAATATTTAACTTTATCTTTATATCTTCTGAAAATTGTATCACAATATTTTACAAAGAAATCTATTGTTCCTCTATGTAACCAGCCTTCATACTTAATAGCAAGGTTTAGCGGTAAATCAAAATGATTTATAGTTACTAATGGTTCAATTCCTTGTTTATGACATTCATCAAAAACTTCATCATAAAACTTCAAACCTTCTTCGTTTGCTATTTCATCATCCCCATTTGGGAAAATACGTGTCCAATTTATAGACATTCTAAAGGTCTTAAATCCCATTTCCCCCATTAGTGCAATATCTTCTTTATAATGATTATAAAAATCAGTAGCTACATGACTAGGATAATAGTTATTCTCCTCCACTACTGCTTTTGCATTTTCTGGTACATCTTCAAATCTTGATATTTTCTTTCTTTCACCATTTTCTAATTCAATAACTATCTTTCTTGGATTCTTCATATCACCGTCAGTAACTGTATCAGCAGTTGCTAGACCTTTTCCACCACTTAAATATCCACCTTCGTATTGGTTAGCGGCAGTAGCCCCACCCCATAAAAAATTTTTAGGAAAACTCATATTATTTATATCTCCTTTCAGATATTATTTTTACTAATAAAATTTTGTAGTGCACCTATTAGGTTTGAATCGTTTCTAAACTTACACGCCACAACAGTAGGTGCTGGAAAATCCACTGGTATCATGGATGCTAATTCGTGTATATTTTTTTGTATATATTCAATTAAAATATTTTGTGCACTTATTCCTCCTCCTATAGCTATTTTTTCTGGATTATAAATGTATTGTAAATTAAATAATTGCACAACTATTTTATAACAATATTCATCTAAGATTTCTAATACCTCTTTATCTCCTGAATTAGCATATTCAAAGACTTTTTCACCATTTATCTCTTCCTCAGATATATTTTTCACTGAAGCTACTTCGTTTATAAGTGCGTTAACTCCACAGGTTCTTGCCCACATAGATTCAATTGGATTTTTTTTAGTGTTTGAACTAGTCATAATAACACTAAACTCACCTGCAATAAAATCAGCACCTTTATGAAGTTTTTTATCCTTTATTATTCCTCCACCTATGCCTGTTCCTAATATTACTACTATTCCATCATTGCAATCCGATAGATTACCTAATGAAGCTTCTGCAAGTGCAGCACATTTCCCATCATTCTCTATAGTTATAGAAGTCGGACATCTCTTTTTAAGTATATCAACCATATCCCTTTTGTCATTATATGTTAATGCTCCACCAGTGAAAGTGTATCCTCTATCACTATCAATTCGTCCTGGCATACTTATTGCAATACCTTCAATCTCATCTTTGTATATATCATAAATTTCTCCAATGACTTCAACAAATGTTTCTAAAGAATCTTTAGGCGTTTTAACCTTCCCTTTTTTTAAGAACTCTGACTCCCTGTTCATTAGTGCATATTTAATTGCACTTCCGCCTATATCTAGTACTAAATATTTCATTTGAATCCCCCTTGGTTATTTTTGTTATTTCATATAGTTGAGTAATATCTCTATTGTAGATAAAATAAAAAGTCTTTAATATTCATTTTTTCCTCACGTAAATATTAAAATTATACTTACCTTCCTATATTTCCACTATTAATACCTGCATCACTACTTTCTAAAGGTAACCAATCAACCACTTTCTTTATATATCTGTTCCAGAAATCCCATTCATGTCCCCCAGGTCCTTCTTCATAAGTTATATCAAGACCAAGCTTTTCTACATAATTTCTAAAATCTCTGTTTGCTTCAATCAAATGATCCTGTTCGCCACATGCCATGTATATATTAGGTATATTGGCTTTCTTATCAATTAAGTCTTTTAAAAGCCACTTAGGGTTTTTATCACTATTTTCAACTTTTGTAAGATCTCCAAAAAATTCTTCCACAAAGCTACGCCTCTCCAAAAAGAACTCGGAATCATTTGTTCTTTTATCAATATTATCAAGAATTAATCCAGCTGAAAGTGCTGCTATATAACCAAAAGTATCATTGTATTTTAAACCATTTCTAAGAGCTCCATATCCCCCCATTGAAAGACCTGCTATATAAGTATCTTCTCTTTTGTGAGATAAATGAAACATTTTTCTAGTTACTTCAACAAGCTCTTTTCCTATAAATTCTCCGTAATTATTTTGAGCTAATGGATTATCTAGATAAAATGCATTATCTCCTGAAGGCATAACAACAGCTAAGCCCTTTTCTTCTGCCCATCTCTGAATATTAGTCCCAGAAACCCAATCAGTATAATTACCAAATATTCCATGTAGTAAATATAAAGTCTTAAATGGTTTCTGTTCTCTTTCAACCATACCTGGTAATAGTATTCTATCAACAGGTAGTATTACATTAATAGTAACTGTTCTAAACAGAGATTTTGATATAAAATTAGCTTGAATTAGCGCCATATTAACAACTCCTTTTAAAATCAATGATATATTAAAATATATTTTTTTTATTGTCTTAATTCTCCAAAGCTAATACGATTAATAGCGTGTTCCCTAAACCAATTAATAACTTTGGCATGACATAACGTCTCCAAATCCTTACATCTAGGTGTAGTAAGAGTAGAATTATCCAAAATAAATTGATCTAAGTATCCTGGATGAAAGTGTAACTCTACAATCTTGCCATCGCAGTCTAAAATATTCAAATCATCGTTAAGTATATTCTCAACAGAAAGTCCTTTTGACATTATGTTCATCATAATTTTAAAGTCACTTGGCCCTACGGTTTCCTTATATCCATGTAAATTTTCAGAAAATAATGAGGCATGAATGTTATATTCTAATGCTACATCTTTAAATGCCTTTTCTACAACTTCTCCAAAAACCGAATGTCCTTCTATATGTTGTGGATAATATCCAAGTAGTTCTTTAAATCTTTCCATCTGTGAAATAGTCTCTTTTTTTACATCTTCATATACAAAATTTTTGCTACCATTTCTGTAGTAAGAGGAACTCCAAAAATATCCATTTTCATCTACTAGCGATGGAATATCTTTGGGATTAGAACAGGGTTTGCCTAATACTAAATTTGTATGCTGTCCTATAAATAAATCTGGAAAGGATTTAGCTAATGAGACTGCATGTTCAGCAGCATCCATATTTACCATCAATGTTGTTGAAGATACAACACCATCTCTATATCCTTTAATAACACCGTAGTTAAATGCTTCTGACATACCAAAATCATCTGCATTAATAATTACATTAATCATTTCTACCTCCTATCTTTTCTTTTAAATATTGTTAAGGGGTGTTAATAAAACACCCCAAGTATCTATTTGTTTCTATAGAGTTCTATAATTTCACGCGCCATAATTTCTAGCACTTCAGCACTCATCATTTGATCCTCAGAATGAATTAGCAATAATCCAGCTTCTATTTTTTTACCAGATGACTCATTTTCAATTAATACTTTGTGAAACTTATGTCCGTCTTGAAATAATTTTTTACCTTCATTCATTAAATTAGTTGCTTTATTGAAATCTCCCTTTTTTGCAGCTTGTATTGCCTCTACATAACAAGAACGTGCAGAACCTACTGCTGAAATAATCTCAAAGCAAGTCATCTCCAAACCTTCCATGGTATGCTCTCCTTTCTATAACTTAAGCTAATTTAGACAAAGCCAATTCTAAAACCTTCTTGCCATTCATTGTTCCATAGTCCCTTATATCAATTACATCTACCGGTTTATCAGGTCCAACTGATTCCCTTACATTTTCAAGAGCATAACGAATTTGAGGTCCTAACAATACTATGTTTGCTTTATCTTTATTTTTTTCTAATTCTGACTCTGGTATAGCCCATATTTCAGCTTCTATTCCTTTTTCTTCTGCTGCTTGTCTCATTTTTTTTACCAATATGCTAGTTGACATCCCTGCTGAACAACATAATAATATATTAATCATCTTACATCTCTCCTTTATTAATTTACTGATACTATTAAATACTCTTATTCACCAATAGACTCTTCTTTCAAAGCTTGTCTATCTGCATATTTGAAGAATGGGAAGTATAATAACGTTACAGCTAAGATAGCACAACAGATACCTAAAGATGCAAATAATCCGGTTGTAATAGCAGCCCCTACTGGGGATGGCATTGTCCAAGGTAAGCTAATTGATGGATTCATTTTAGCATGAGCTCCAAGCTTAATAAATATCACACCAACTAAGGCACCTACTGGTGTAGATAAAAGCATTGGAATAAAGTAAATAGGATTAAACATTATAGGTACCCCAAATATTAATGGTTCATTAATATTAAATAATGATGGTACAATAGCTAGTTTTCCCATTGTCTTATAACGTTCTGACTTTGCAGTAAGCATACAAAATGCTAATCCTAAAGTTGACCCAGCTCCTCCAAGTCCTATATATGCTGCTATTGCTGAGAAGGCAAAATACGGTAATGGTTGTCCTGATTGGAATGCAGCAATATTTGCTGTACCAGCCGTTATAAGTACTGGCATATATACACTTAATATAGTGTTAGGATGTATTCCGAAGAACCATAAGAAATTTATAATCATAAATACAATTACAACAGACCAAGGTGATGCTCCAAATTTCATTATTGGTGATCCTATTGTTCCATTAATAAAATCGTATACATTACCATATGTTGTAGCATCAAAACCAATACGTGCAAACAATACAACTATAAAAACTATTATTGCTATAAAAGTTGGACTTAATGATTTAGACACCATTTCAGGTACGCTATCAGGCATTTTAATTACAAGACCTTTTTTATCGAGATAACAATATAAATGTGTTACTAGTAAGGCTATAATCATTCCACCAAAAATAGCTGTACTTCCTAAATAGTTTTTTGTTAGTGCAAGTATTGGTGCATTATCAACCATAACTTGTTGTGGCATTAGAATAATATATGAACCTAAAGACAACATACTAGCTGTCATGCCATCATGTCCTTTTAACTTTGCATAATTATATGCAATAGCAAATACAATGTATAATGCCATAAGCTGGGTTGTCCCATTAATAACGGCATTCATGTGCACATCTACTCCAGTTTTTGCAAGAAAATCAGTCCAAGACTTTAGCGGAAAATTTACTGCTATTGCTATTAAGCAGGTTCCAAGAGTAAGTGGCATTGTGGACATCATTCCCATTGTAAGGGCTTTTATGACTTTATTTTTATTTAATTTAGCCATTGGCGGCATAACCTTTTTTTCCATGGTTTCCATTATGTTAGACATATTTCATTTCTCCTTACTTTAATATAATAACGTACGGTTTAAAGGTAATTCTTTTTCATTATCTACCCTTTATTAGACATTTTAATTATAGATATTAAATTTGCAAATTCATTATCGTCAAATTTTACATTGAACTCTTCTTCTATAATTGAAAGATTTTTCTTTATGCATTTATATAAGTCATAGTTTTTGCTAATTATATCATCCTTAAAAACCTTTACTGGTATGATTGCTTTTTCGTGTATACGTTCTATACAGCAAGCTATGTGTATCATTAATGCTAGCCTTTGCTCCTGAGTAAAATTACACCCTTGCGTATGATTTATTTCATCAATTATTTTAATCAAATGTATCTTTAGCTTGTCTATATCAACCAATACCAATTCTTCTTTTAAATGATTAAAAATTGCATCAAAGTTATCATTAAATTCAATATTGCTTGAATTTAAATTAAGTAATTGCTTTAACTCCCTTGCCTCATTTTGAAAAATATCTGTGATTGGTAGATAGCGTATCCCTAAAAGCTCTGGATCATATCCTCCTATAACGCAAAGTATATCGTATTTCTCTTTAAAATTATTAACCTCTTCTATTAATACATCTTTATCTATACCTGATAAAGGAATAACTTGAATATCATTAAGCTGTATATGTTTTTCAATATAGCTTTTTATCTGAATAGCAGCTCCTTTACCACTCATACATAAAGTCAGGATTACTTTTTCACTATTTACTTTATAATAGTTCTCTTGGTTTATAGGTAATAAAGAAGTGTAACTGTTCATTAAATTATTATGAATATCATTTAAGCTTGCATCCACCATAACTTTCCTAGTACAATCTAGTGCTATCAAAGTAATAGGGACTTGCAACAACTTAATCTCTATTCCTGTCTCTGCTGAAATCATTTCAAATAATGTTTTAAATGATCCCATATCATATATGACAAATACTCCTTTTCCTTGATGTATTTTTATTATTAAGGATTTCAACTCTTCGTAAGCTATATTAGTACTTTTATCTAAAGGCATATCATAAGCATAGGTTTTATTACTACTCATAAAATTAACTACATTAACAATTGAACTTGCAGCCGAATCTCCATGAAGTGCAACTAAAACTACTGGATGTCTTTTTTCTATTTCTAATGAATCTTTGGTCATAAACATTGTTATAAATACTACTTCATCTATTGGAAGCCTCACATTAAATTCTCTTTCCAAAAGACTTATAAACTTCATACAATACCCATATTCATCATTATATCTTGTTATAATCTCCATTATTTGTTCGTTGCTTAATCTTTGTCCTCTATTTTTTCTGCTCAAAGTTGAGTTCAAATGCAAACACAAGCTATAGAATATTGATACAGGATATACCTTATTGAATTTCTGTGTTGCCTTTTCTAAAAATTCTTTGACCATTGTTATAATACGACTATTTACGATTTCTGATAGCTGATCTTCATTAATAACTTGATTGGTTAGTCTTTTACTATACTCCTTAAACTCAGTTTCAATATCTATACTTATTATTGTATTTATATCCTGTTCTTCAATTCCCCTTTGTCTAAGCTCTTTTACTTTCTCATCTATCCAATCGTACATACTCTTTTGATCTGTTAAACTTTTTTCATTAATAGAAGTAATAGTAGATTCTGTTATTGAAAACTTATACTCATAATTATCAGATATCAGCTCTTTTATATCATTTTTATGATTTTTAAAATTTAGTAGTCCAGTCCTCACATTATACGGAAAGTCTGACATGTAAATCCATATGTTGTTTTTTTCAGTATTAAATTCTCTTACATATGCATTGGCACACCCTAATTGAATATCTCTCATCAATTGTTTTATATTTGCTTCACAATTATAAAGTAATAAGCATATCATAAGTTCCGAGTTAATATTAAGAATTTTATTACTCCTCTTAGCTTCTATTGAAAAGAACCTTTCAATCATTTCAAGTCTTTCTTTTAATGTCCGCTCTTCTAACTTTGATATTTGAATCTTAATTGAAAAATAGCTGTTATAAGTATCAATTAAATTTTTGTTTACGTTGTCATTCATTGCACATATTATGATAACATCGATATTATTTTTCATATTGTTGTTATTTTCAACTATTCTGACTAGATTATCTCTTCCAATAGTAGGAAGTAACTCAATATTATCGATAAATAGTACTCCTCCTCTAGCCTGTTCCACAAAATTATCTCTATCTTTTCCAAACAGCTCTTCAATCATAAGTTTTGAATTGTCATTATAGGTGTTACAGTTAAATTTAATAAATGGAGCATCCTCTTTTATGATTTTATTCTCAATTGCAAAATGGTACATTAAATTAGCAAAATAACTTTTACCTGCTCCTGATGGTCCTAGTATTAATGAATGTAAGCTATGTTGTGGATAAAGAATTGCAGCCTTGGCCAATTGAACTGCATTCTTAAGACTTCCGTCACAACCAATTAATTGATTAAAGCAAGATTGTTCTCCATTTTGGAGAGAGTGTTTTGTTCTAATTTTATATAGAACCGGTCGACCATTAATCTTTTCAACAATCCCTTCTTTAACCAATGCATTTAATATACTGCTTATATTGGTCCTCTGCATAACTAAACATTCAGATAAGTATTGTGTAGATACCCCTTTAGATATTTCATAATTGGTTGAGTCTGAATTCTCTTTCATGAATTGAAGAATTATTTCTCTATTTGTCTTCATCAAAATACCTCCCAAAGAAGCTATACACTTAATACTATAGATAAAAGATACTATATGAATTTCAGTGTGTCAACAACGCTAAAATGCTCATTTTTCATAGCTTTTTAATACACTGTATTATCTATTTGTACACTATTTAATTAATTATATAGATACACTTATTCTAGTGTTCAAAATCATTTTTATCTTTTTCTTAAGTGTGTAGCAGTTTTATACACTCTTAATTTTATATGTAAAATATTACGTACACAACTTTTCTTAATTTAAATATATATTTTACCTTTTGTTCATCATTTATTAACCATTTGTTAATAAATAAACTAAACTTCCTTTACCTCCGTTTGGTATTTTGACTTAAAGTAATTTAAATTTTCTTGCAATATAAAAAAGGGATGCTGCGCTAAGTAATTAGTGCAACGGTCCCTCTTTTTTTGCGAATTTAAGTATATATAATTAAAAAACAATTTTATTCTTTACCTAAAAAGTCGTGTTATACAAACAAGCACCATCTAATACCATATTTATCAATGAAATCTGCCATAAGTGAACTGAATTCACATGGTGCAAGGGGCATCAAAATTTCAGCATCACTTTTTAACACTTCATATGCTTTCCGCACCTTTTCTTCATTGCCTTCTCCATAATGTAAACAAAACTGCATTACATTGCCAGTAATAGTTTCCTTACCAGTAATAGCATATTCTGAATTTCGTTCTGCCACAGCTAAAATTTCCCCTTCAATATCTAGTTCTGAATGAAAAAATGTTCCATCTTCATTTGGATAGCTGCTAATAAGAACTGCATTAAAAGCCTTTTGATAAAGAGCCACAGCCTCATCGCTTTTTGTAACATATGCTTGCATCATTGATCTTTTCATAACTACTCCTCCTTGTTTTATTCTTATCCCATTAGATTTAAATTACTGTATAATAGAATGACTGTGAATATAAAACTCTTCTTGACTTGGATGGTATTTTTTCTCCCACTTTTCCAAACCTTCATCAAAGCTTACTACATCTTTTTCATCTATCTCAAATACAGGACTCTCATAATAAACATACTTCCTGCCATCCAATACTCCTTCTTTTAGTTCTTTAACCATCATTGGCGACGGATATGTCCCATTCTCAAGACACACATTTTTCTTTTTACAGCTCTTAAATCCACGACTTACATAATTCCCAGGGTTTCCGAATATTACGATCACATCATAACCAAGTGCTATAGCCTTTTCAAAAGAATACTCTAATAGCTTTTTTCCATATCCCTTTCTCTGATATTCTGGTACAATGCAAACTGGACCAAAAGTAAGGATATCTTTTTCTTCCCCAGACTCATCAACTAGCCTTGTTTTTGTATACATGACATTCCCGATTATTTCATTATCAACTTCAATGACGAAGTCTAACTCTGGAATAAAATCTTTGTGGGACCTCATAATATGAACTAAATAATGTTCATAACATCCAGGGACATATAAGTTCCAAAAGGCTTTTCTTGTGATTTCTTCAACCTTCTCATAATCTGTTTTTTCTTCATTCCTAATCCTAATCATTTTAAACCTCCCATATCTACCTAATATTATTTTTTTCCTGAATACTTAACCCATGTATAAAATATAAGTAATATTCCTAAAACAAGGCATGAACCACTTATTGCTTCAATAAATCCAGAGAAAAATTGTTGATAAAATTTTGTACCAGGTTGCCATATAGCAGAATAAATAGCTGTTATAAATGATATTAATAGTGCACATAAAGCTCCAACCAACGATTCATTTCTCTTCAATTTTTGAACTTCATTAAGTAGCAGATTTATGGCTTTATTACTTTCTATCTCTATATTTTCTTGTTCAATATATTCACCTTTTAATAATTCACTCATTGAAACCTCCAATACTTTACTTATCTCATCGAATAATGAACTGTCAGGTAGGCACTTACCACATTCCCATTTTGAGACTGCTTTGTCTGTTACATTTAGATATTCCCCAAGCTCTGCCTGTGTAAGTTTTTTCTTTTTTCTAACATCCGCTATAAATACCCCAATTTTTTTTGCATCCATATTTATACCTCCTTACTATAATAAAATTATAATTCCAGGCTCAATATATCTAAACCCACCACAGGTAGAATTAGTAGAGTAAAAGTAGAATATCTAGAGTTTTGTGAAAATCTTATTTATTTATGCTGAGATTTACTTTATATAATATTTTTTATATAGTTCTAACTGAATCTCTTTTCTCATAGCCCAAACATTGTATATTAACATTTACAATTACAGGTTAATTGTATCATATTTTCCCAAGGTAGGATTGTTCAACTTTTTAAAGATCACATATTTCTCAATAACTAAAATAAGAAAAGTAGCAAGATTTATAAAATCCTACTACTTTTCAATAAAATCTATATTTAATCAGTTAATATTATTATTTCACTACAACTAGATCCCCATCAGAGAAACCAGTTGTTAATTTTAACCTTTCAATGTATCATCTGTAATATCATTTTCACTATTATTGTAAAATTTTACATTATTAATATCTAAAAATGTCCTTTCTGTTTCAGCAGGTACTTAACAGTAAACCATATAATACGCCTTTTCAGTAACACTAATTCTATACTCTTTATCATCCAACAATACTTTTATATAAGCAATTTTATTATCAGGATTTTTACCCTTTAATATAAGATATTTACCTTTATTAGTCTTACTTATTTCATCTCTCAACGAACCACTACCATAACCTACCCTATTAATTTTATATTTATTATTAATTCCTTTAGTTAGTTCAGCATCACTTAGTTTATTATTAATTAAAAAGAAATCATATTTTTTTATTATCAATATTTAATTCTTCTTTTATATCAATAGCCTCCTAAAATTTTTTATTCTATTTTAGAAGGCTATTTTCCGTGTTCTAGGCATTTAGACCTCCTTGTATAAGCGAATTTATATGAAGTAATTATAGCATAATTTATGATTCAATGATTAAGCAACTTACTTCTTAGCTATAATTTCAAATCCCTAATCAAAATCTCCCATACAAAATCAAGATTCCTCATGCTTAAACTCATACTCACTGTCCCCTACCTCAGCCTATAATTATTACCGCTCGCCTTCTGAATCTCCATAATATACCCCTTGCACATCTCATATATTCTGGAACCTATGGCTTCATCAATGTTAAGAAGCTTCTCTAATACACATTCTGTACTAATTATCATAGGGAGATTATTTAGATATCTATAGTTAATAATCTCAAATATTATGCTTATATCAGATTCACTAATCTTTCCCTTAAATAAATCATCTATAAGGAGCACTTCTGCGAGTTGATATTTAGAAATTATCTTCTGATAGTATTCATCATCCATTATATTTTGCTTAATTTTCATAATGCTATCCCTATAAGGCATATACACAACCTTTATACCTTTCTTTAAAAAGTTTAAAGCTAATGCAATTGATAGATGTGTTTTTCCTCCACCAACTTGTCCACAAAAGAGGATACTGTTTTTCCTAAAGGTTCTTATGGAACTAAAGTCTTTATAATATGCTAGTGCTATGTCCCTAGCCTTTCTAGAGCTTTCATTCCAAACAGAGAAATTTGAAAATGTTAGGTTATTTTGTTCTATCTTTATTCCTGATCTCTTCCAATCATTTTTTATCTTATCTAGTTCTCTGCATTTGCAGCTAATTGCTATAGGTGCACTATTACTTTGAGGAACTAATATCCAACCAGTATCACGACACTTTTCACATTTATAAGATTTCTTCACATATTTCATTTCTTTCTTTTTCAGTGAGTGTTCTTCCCCATTGCTTTTTAAGGTTGTACTTCTCTCCTGTACCTGTTTCATTATTCTCGTTAATGCCTCCATTAAAATCCTCCTCCCCTTTAAGTGGATACCCTTCTTTCTCCCAATTTCTAAGTATCCCATTTATATATTTCATAGTAGGTTTACTTCTCTTTAATGCAGTGTTCATAGCCATCTTTACATGCTCAACTCCGTACTTAGCTATAGATACCTTAACTTCTGTTATTGAGATTTCTTCTGTATCCCCTGTTATACCACTAAAGTAACTTAATAGACCTTGAGAGAGACTTTCTATATCTTCATTATGATTATTGGAACTTTCTTTTTCTCTATCTCTATCTCTCTCTCTAAACTCTAACTCTTTATCTTTATCTTTATTATCTAGCTCTCTCTAGTGAATGTTTGTCCAAGAATGTCCCATTGGTTTCTGAGACATCTTTAGGACTTTTTTGTGACATTTGTCCACTATTTTCCCTTTTACCTTGACCGATTAAGGTCTTTTCCTCTTCTATTCTTTCTCTATAAAGTCTCTTTCTATCAGCCTCACTACTGGATTTACCTATAAAACTTTGTATATTCATCATGTACATAGTGCCATCATCCAGCCTTTCTATAAGCTTCATAGAGTTTAATATGTTAAGTCCACTTTTAACCGTATCTATATTTAAATTAGTTATTGTTGCTATCATATTCTCATCATAGGGTATAAAATCATTAAATCTAAGCGCCCCGTCATACTTTAAGGATTTTAAATATAATTTAATTAAGAGATTTGAGTAATATATACCATTGGGTAAGCTTTCTAATATCTTTATTTCTTCACTGTCAAAAAAATTATCCTTTAGTTTCAGATAGTAATATTTCCTATTATCAGCCATAAAACCCTCTCCTTCATTTAAAAATAAAACCACTTGAAATTTTTTAAGCCCTTCCATGTTGGAGTAATCTTCATATGTGTACACCTTTTTATATAATCTTGTAGAATTTTAATATTCAAAATCATTTTCTCCTTAATTCATTTTGATTTATAATATTTTGGTGATTTCCTCCATACATTTCTTTTCATATTAAATGAATCTTTTACAAAAACTAATACCAAACACCAAATGTATCTTTTGTGTTACCTTTTTCTATAAAATTTTTTCATATCTTTAAGAGTACGGTCTTTCCTACTCCTAAAGATATAAATGTAAGATTTGCCGCACTTGCACCTCCTTTTATGTGCTATTCTCGTTACTTTATGAGTTAATTATATGTAACACAAATAAAACAGTCAATAAGCTTTTTAATATTTCTACAAAATAATGTATTCTTATCGTTACAAAAGTTTCTATTAGTGTTAACTTGTTTTACAATTATGATAGGAGGTGATATTTTGAGTACTTTTGGAGAAAGATTTAAAACACTTAGATTAGAAAAAAATTTAAAGCAAGAAGAATTAATTAATGACTTTAATAATAAATATCATTACTCTTTTACTAGATCAGCAGTTTCTCAATACGAAAACAATAAAAGAATTCCAGAGATAGATGCATTAAAAGATTTTGCAAACTATTTTAACGTTAATTTAGATTATCTTATAGGTAATTCAGATATTCGTAAAGTTGAATCAAATTCAACCGTATATAAATCTAAAGTTGATGGTAAGGTAATAGAGATTGAAATATCTAAAAATCACCTTCATAAATTATCAGATAAAGAGGTACAAAATCTTATAAATCAACTTAAAGCTGTTGGGTTTGATGTAGAAACACTAATTAAAAACGCCAAAGAACCTACAGAGTAATTATTTATCTGTTATAGTTTATTATCAATCTAAATCTGAAAAAGTATTGCTAAAAAATTACAATTCTTCAGATTTGGATTCTTTTATTATAATTTTCTTAATTTTTCCTCCATATATTTACATTTGTTAAATATTTATGTAATATTATATAAAACCATATAAGTTTATTAAATTTTTAACAACCTTTCTATGTTCTATAAAAATAGATATTTAGAACATTACTTCACATTAAGTTGGGGGGGAATTGTAATGTTAGAGGAAAACATCTTATCAATTAAAATTAATGGAATCGTTGTATATGAGAAAGCAAAGGATACAGAATATATACAGAAAGAAGAAAATATTATCATTGAAGAACGCTCGCTTAATTCAAATAAATCAGATCCAGTGGTGTTACCACGCAAAAAAGTATAAGTAAAAAGGCTCTATTACCGGGATTAATACGAGTAATAGAGCCTTTTCTAAAGGTGGTCGGGGTAGCACTAGATATTTATTAAGTCTCAAAAATATTGAAGATACTGGCTTCATGCAGAATTGTGTTTTATATATATTTATCAATCAACACTTTAGAAGTGTTAATTATAGTGTTAATTTTTTTAAATATAACCCTTGAAATTACATCTGAAAAACTTTGTGATTTTAAGGGTTATGAAAACTTGTAATTATATAAATATAAAATATATACTAAATCTCATAATAAAAACATCTGCTACAGAGGCAAGTATTTTTATTATTAACTTCATCTTCTGAATCAAATTTTATATTATTACTTTAGCTTATTTTTAATTTCATTTCTTAAAATACTCTTTCTAGAATTATAAAATGTCTTAAAATTATTAATATCTTCTTTTTCATTTATATCAATATAATTATCATTCTTATACTTGATTATATCTTTTATTTTAGGAAGTCCATAAGAATCTAAATTATTTAACCAGTCTTTAAACGATACATTGTTCTTACTTTCATTCTCTCTTCCTTCTAACAGTTGTAAGTTAGGTAATCTATCTTTCATATCTTGCCATTTAGCAACCTCATCTTTTGGTAAATTTAAGTTCTTTAGTTTTGAATCTGTGAAAAAGCTTGCAGGATGTATATGATCTTGATGGAATTTAACTTGTCCAAGTTTTAATTGAGGATATAATATGGACAATATCATAAATGTATATGCACCTTTTTTATATTCTAAAATTTCCTCTATATCATCAGCTGTTATAATTAATTCTTTTCTACTCTTAGATTCAAATTCTATAGCTAAATCTGAAAATACAAATTTATTATTTTGAGTTATAGCACTTTTTAAAGCTTCTCTCATGTGTCCTAAAGCTTGATCCCCTTGGTTTCCATAAACTTTCTTTATTAAAGAATGTATCATATATTTTCTAATTTCTGATTTTTCTTGATTTCCACATAAACCATTATTAATAATATAATATGCAATTGGAATCACTGCATTATTGGATGTTAAGTTTTCATAGCTAAATCCAAATTCAGCAATTATATCAAAAGCTTTTTCTAAAGAAGTTTTTATATTCTGCCAATGCGTCTTAATCTTAAGTATATTCTCTTCTTTAAAGCCTTCTACTTTAAATAATACTGGTAAGTCTGTTAAAACTAAACAAGCTCTCATTATAAAATCTGAATTTACTCTAAAGCCTTCTCCCTTTTTATTTAAAGTTGCAATTAAAGCATCAATCTCATTTCTCCCCTCTTCCCAATGAGCAACAATAGTTGAAAATAGTAAATCACTTTTTGAAAGTACAGTTCCTGCACTATTTACTCTAATGAAAATATCTAATATTTTATCAAGCTCTTGCTCTTTTATTTCAAAATAGCTTATGAGTTCTTCCTGTACTACTCTTTGATGTAATATTCTTAAGGATTTTTTTATAGTTGATCTAACAGCCTTATCCTTTATTTTTTCTTTTAACTCACCTTCAGCTACATCATTTAACGTATCATAATAATCATCTATTTCAGGATCTTGTCCCCATTTTAGTACTGTTATCACATCAAACCATAAATGTTTGATGTTAATTTCCTTAGCCTCATCTTTTGTTAAAAACTTAAATTCATATTCATTTTCATCATCATTATTAGCTATTAAATTAAGATATAGCTTTTTAACAGGAAAAGCATTATCATTATTCCAGCTATAATACGCCTTCTTATATGCATAAGTTCCTTGTAAGGCTATATACATTGAACTTATTCTTTGCTGTCCATCTAAAACTCCCGTAATATTCTTCTTAAGCTCAGGTTTTGGACTTATTTCATTTTTATAATTATCTCTTTCATGATAATTTTGAATGAACTTATAAAAAGTATATTTATTTACATTCTCTTCTTTAAGACTCCAAAACAAAAAAGTCCCTATTGGATAACCTCTCATTATTGAATCAAAAAACTTTTCAATCTGCCTTGGCTTCCAAACAAACTTTCTTTGAATTGCAGGTAAATATATTTTGTTTTCATTTATCATTTCCATTGTATTCTTTATTGTATACGAACTATATGCCATAATACACTCTCCCCTTATTTACTTTCAAGAGGCATTTTATATTAAAGTACCGTTTGAAAGTAAAATATTTATCTTATACCCATTTTAAATCATCTTTGTTCCATTTAGACATACTACTATCCTCTTCAAGTATACCTGCTGCTATTGGTTCTAAAAACTTTTTCAAGATATTCATGACTTCTATATATTCCAATTCTTCAGTTGAATTAATTCTCTTTAAAAAAGTTTTCCATTGATTTATTCTTGACTGATCTGTTATGAAATCCTCTGTGAATATAGCTGAATAATTACCAATGTTAGTTTCTCTTCTAGCAAAGGTTTCACTTATAGCACTTTTTAAAGTTTCATAATCAAATTCTTCCTTTATAGAAATTGTGTAAATATCATAGAAATCCTTCATTCTTGAATTAAATACAGTTAAGCTTACCATAGCTTCAAATTTTTCTGCAATTATTGATTCCTTTGAATATACCATTACTTTTGGTGATTCTAAGTTTAATAAAGTTGGATAAATCATTTCTTTAGGATCTGGAACGACAATATCCCCAAAACCTATGTCTATCTGAATCAATTCTATTGCTTTTCCAAGTAGAGAACTGATCTTTACTCTTACCCCTTCATATTCTGCATCCTCTTTTATTCTTTCAACACTTATCTTTTCTATATCATATGTGATACCATCTTCACACTCTATACTACATATCTTTTTAAATGCCTCTTCTATATTGTTTAAATCATTTGAAATATCCTCTGCTAAAAAATCGATGTCTCTAGTTGGTCTACCTTTAAACTCATTTATTGAAAATAATAGCAGTCCCCCTTTTAAAATAAATTTTTCCTTATATTCAGATATAGATAATCTATATAAAAGCCTTTCTTGCATATATAATAGAGATATTGTGTTAAATGCTCTCTTTTCACTTCTCGCTATATTTAAGAGCTTTGCTTTTACAGATGCTGATATATCTTTTGTCATATTAAGACCTCCATATATATTTTAATTATCTTACTAACTTTGCACTCTTTTGCATATTCCATCAAAAGTGATAAGTTCTTATTTTTACTTTTCATATACTCTTTAAATGCTTCAGAGATAATATCATTACTCAATTTGTTTCTATATCTTAAACAATCACATAACGTCTTCTCCATGTTATAAACCCTAATTACATGCCCATCTTTTAAAACTTCTTGTATCCCCATTTCATAATATCTCTTATCATAATAATATATCTTAATTGGTGGATACTCTGGAAGTGTTACCTTGTACCTACGATCTATTGCTATCTTGTACTCATGAGGAGTATATGTTGTAAGTTCATGAAATGATAATGCTGATTCAAGGCATAGCACTCCCATTGGAACAATTTTTATTATGTCAATTTCTTCATCTAAAAAGGTATACCTATCATCACATAGCTTATACAAACCTCTCTTTACTCTTTCAATAACACCATCATTAATAAGCTTTTGTATCCACCACTTTTTATACCCAATCTTCATTATCTCAGCGGTAGTCAAGTAGCCATCCTTTTCATAAAATTTTTTCTTTAATTTATCTAATTTTATAATCATATTACAATCACCTATTTTTCAATTAAGTGCCTGCACTTTAAATAAAGTGCAGGCACTTAGTAATTTTTATCTTTATTTTAACATTTAATATTTTTTTTTACAATACGCAACTAAACCCCTGCATTTTAAATTTAGTGCAGGTACTTAGTCGATTTTTTTAATACCTGTATCAGTTTCTTAATATAAAGTAGTAATACTAATAATCTCAATGTCTTTTAAAAAAAATATAAGATCATGGATTTAAATAACTTCCATGATCTTATACTCTTATCATCATATTTAATGATTATTTTAATGCATTTAATATTCCTTTACTTAAACCTTCTACTAACTTATTTTGATATTCTTCACTATTTAAAAGCGTATCTTCCTCTGGATTAGACATGAATCCCATCTCAACTAAGACTACAGGAACCTTAGACCAATTAAAACCTGTTAGGTCACTTCTTTCTACTGTCCCTCTATTATTCATTCCCACCGTAGCAATTAAATCATTTAGTATTATCTGTCCATACTTCTTACTAACTTCACTTACATCTTTTGCATAACCTACCGGCGCTGGTACTAACATAGATGCACCCTTTGCGCTTTTACTATCTGCAGAATCGCAGTGAATTCTTATAGCTAAATCAGCATTGTTTTTATTTCCAACTTCTGCTCTATCTATATTTCCTGGACTTTCACCATCTTGAGTTTTTGTCATAATAACCTTAATTCCATTTTGTTCAAGCTTAGCTTTTAACTTTAATGACACACTCATAGCTACAACATATTCGGGTGTTCTAGAAACTACTCCTTGTGCTCCCCCTGGATCTTTAATTTTCATAAGGTCAGAATCTGGAGAATTTCTTTCTTGTTCTCTATTTCCATTAGAAGAATGTCCTGGATCTACAACCACTACTTTTTGAACAGTGACCTTAGCTTCATTTTTTTCTTCCTTTGCTTCAGGATTTGCTTCTTGTGATATATTTTCACTATCTTCCTTTGAAACCTCTTCTTCTAATTGTTCTTCAGAAATATTACTATTAACAGTTTCCTCCACTGCATCTTTTTCCACCTTATTAGAGCATCCATTTAATGCAAATATAATGAAGATAGATAACATTCCAAGTATTACTTTTCTCATTATTTTTTCTCCAATTCTTGTATCATTTTATAATTTGCTATTTCATATTCATTTAAAGTTGAATCACTTCCATCATAGCTTGGATTTGGAGAATACCAACTCTTAGTAGTAAAATAATTTTTAAATTCATCCATTGTAAATACATATCCATGACGAGCAAATATTTCATTTCTTGCTAAAGCTAACTGTTCCTTACTTAAACCTTCTAAATCACTCTCTTTAAGATATTGATTATTGCTGTTTGGGAGAATATAATCACCTGTATTTATGTTACTGTTTGCCACTTGTTTTGCTGTTGCTACTACTTCAGTAGGAGTTCTTGCATCTTCATATAGCTTATACCACTTAGAAGTTCCTTTGTCAGCAGAAGAGATTACACTTATACTATTAGATAAAACTTCATAGATCCCATCTTTATCTATATCATCAGGTTTAGTGTAATTGTTAGCAAATATTGTTCCTTTAAGCTCAAGTTTTCCGTTTGTAACTCCATATACGCTTGTTCCTACATTATTTGAATTATATGAATATGTTGAATAAGATGCAAAGATTCCTTTTTTATCTTTTGCATAATCATATACTCCTTGAATTTTTGGATAGTAAGCACTATTAACTGTTACATTATCAACTAATTTATATTGACCATTTGAGAATTTATATAAATTCAAACTTAATTCTGAATTATAACCATAACTATTTTCCAATTGTACTATTTCATCAAAGATATCTTCATCGAAATTATCAAAATAGACATTTGCATTCTTTAGAAGCATCCCCTTTGTACTTTGCAATGTTGTTCCTGTTAATTCAGAGACAATATTTAACATTATATCTTCATAATTCTCATTTGCTTTAAAATCTCCACCTAATTTATTTACTTCATCAAATTCTTTTAATGCTTCTTTATATTTCCCTTCACTATAAAGCTTGTCTATTTTTTTCTCTTTTATATCACTTGCAATACTTTGATACTCTCCTTGAGATAAAAAACTTGAAATCTCTTGTAGCTTTGTTTCTGCTAAAGGAACATCAGTCTTGGACATTTCCACAAGAGCATTTTTTAGTAAATCTTTAGCTTTAGTTGATTTTAATGTTTGAACAGCCTTAGTTGCATATTCCATTTTTTCAGATATAATAATTGAATTATTATATTTGTAAATATAGTAGCCTCCTTTTATGTTTTTAAAAAAGATACCTCCTAATATAAGTAAAGCTAAAATAACACCTAATAAAATTTTAGGAATTAATTTCGTAGAGCTTTTTTTATTCTTTTCACTATCTATAGATCGTTCTTTAACCTTTACAGATTCAGATTTATCACTATTTTTTATTGTTTTCTCTACTACCTCTACTTTTTTTATATTATCTTGCTTTATTATAGGTTCTTCTATCGTCTCTCTATTCTTTTCTTCAATATTTTCACTTGTAACTATATTTCCACAGTATGTACAAAAATTTTTATTAGGTAAAATTTGCTTTCCGCATTTAGTACAAAATTTCATTTTATAAAATTACCCCTTCCTACTATGATTTTATGATTCTAATTTAGAGCTTACTTTCTCTGTTTTTTTAATGCTGTATATCTTAAACCCTAAATTTGTTTTATTAAGAACATATATTGTTCTAAAATCTATATACATTTCTTTATTTTCCTTACCATAATCTATATAATACTTTTCATAAGTTGTAACTTCATATTGAGTATCACTAACTTTATTTACCAACTCAATCTTATGATCTATTATCTCCTCGTTTATATCTTGTTCTAAATAACTTTTCATTGTATTTGTATACTCATCCATTAAGTTGCCACTTAAATCTACTAGATCTCTAATATAATAAGTATCCTTATATCTTACCATCTGTACAAAAGCGATTTGATAATTGTCCATGAAATCTTTAATATCTATTTCATTGCTGTCATAGGTATCTACAACGTTAGTACCTGAATTATTGGTTGTGCTCACAACAGTTTCTTTTGTTTTTTCTGGTGCTGTATAAGAATAAGTAGATATTAATTCCTTACCATCCTCTAGATAAGCTAAACTTATATCCACTGCTTTAGCTGCATCTTTATTAGAAGTTTTATAAGCAATAATATATTTACCACCATCTCCAGTTGAAGTTAGTTCCAAGCCTTTTTGAAACCTATCTCCTTCTTTTAATGTAAAATTATTCACTAATAGATTTTTATCATGATTTTCAGCTGTTATAGATATTTTTATCTCCGGGTAATCAGCTAAGTCTACACTTTCTATAGTTATATTTCCTTGTACCGTATCTTTAGAATTAGAATTTAATTTCATAAATATTGCCACTCCAGCAATTACTACAATCATAATAGCTATAATTGAAGAAACAAGAACTTTATAACTCTTTTTACCTGAAGACCTAATCTTTGATTCTACTGGTTCCTTTATTCTATTATTTATTTCGTTTGTATTAACCATCTCACCACAACTAGTACAAAACTTTGCATTATCATTTATCTCATGATTACACTTCTTACAATATTTCATAGTTTATTCCTCCATAGATATTATGTTAGTGTAAAGTTTTT